>JBFHII010000108.1:0-7851 GCA_041596535.1 Breoghania sp.
CCGCCAGCGCCGCGAGGCTTTCGTGCAGCTTGACCGGGTCGGGGGTGGTCAGGCTCGCGTAGTTGCCGCCCGCCGAGGTCTGCACGCCGACGGTCCCGATGCTGGCCGCGGCAAGTCCGGCGGCCTCGAAGATCTGCCGGGTGAAGACGGCTACGGATGTCTTGCCCGAGGTGCCGGTGACCGCGACGACAGTGTCCGGCTGGCGCCCGGCGAGACGCGCGGCCATCAGCGCCAGCGCGCGGCGCGGGTCATCACAACGCAGCACCGGCACGGATGTTTCGACGATCTCCGCGTCGCGTCCGGCCAGAACCGCGACCGCGCCCTGCGCCACCGCGGAGGAGACGAAGCGCGCGCCATCGACAACACTGCCCTTGAGCGCCGCGAACAGCGTCCCCTCGCCCACCGCCCGGCTGTCGGCGGTGACAGCCGAAACCCGCACACCTCTGGCGTGTGCGGGCAGCGTCATGTCAGCGGCGAGGTCTTCAAGAAGCATGTCGTCAGTCGCAATTGATTATGGTTAACGCTTTGATGCATGAGCCATCGGGCACCGGTATCTCACCTTCACCCTGCAGGCTCAATAGGAGATCAGAACCGTATCCTTGTCGTCGCCGAAACGCGGCGCCACACCCAGCATAGGGGCTGCGCGACGGATGATCGAGGCAACCGTGGGCGCGGCGTTGGAACCCGCGGTGGTGCCGCCGCCCTCGCGCGCTGCCTTGGGCTCGTCGAGCACCACCAGCACCACGTACCGGGGATCGTCCATCGGGAAGGCCGCGAGGAAGGAATTGCGGCGCTTGCCGTTGACATAGCGACCGTTCACGACCTTGTCCGCCGTGCCGGTCTTGCCGCCGACCATATAGCCCGGAACCCGCGCCCGGCGGCCGGATCCCTCCACGGCGTTCAGCCGGAACAGGTAGCGCATGGCATCGCTGACGCGCTCGGAGACCACCCGCGTGCCCAGTTGAGCGGCGGTCTTCTCGTCACGCTCGAGGAACGTGGGCGGGATGAGAATGCCGCCATTGACCAGCGCGGCGGTGGCCACGGCGGTCTGCATCGGCGAGACCGAGATGCCGTGGCCGAAGGAAATCGTCATCGCCGCGAGCTCCGTCCATTTCGGCGGCAGCATCGGCGCCGCCACCTCGGGCAGCTCCGTCTGCACGCGGGACAGCAGACCGATGCGCCGGAAGAATTCCTTCTGATGATCGATGCCGGCTTCCAGCGTCATCTTGGCGGTGCCGATGTTCGAGGAATAGATGAACACCTCCGGCACCGACAGCACGCGGTGCTTGCCGTGGAAATCGTTGATCGTGTAGCGGGACACCCGGATCGGCTTGGTCGCGTCGAAACTGTCCTCGATCGACACCTTGCCGGAGTCGAGCGCCATCGCGACGGAGAAGGTCTTGAACACCGATCCCATCTCGTAGACGCCCGCGGTCGCACGGTTGAGATTGTCGGCTTCCAGCGCGCCGGCGGGATCGTTCGGATCGTAGTCGGGCAGCGAGGACATGGCGACGACCTCACCGGTCTTCGCGTCCAGCACGATGCCGATGGCGGCGATCGCCTGGTAACGGTCGATCGCCTTGACCAGTTCGTCGCGCACCACGTGCTGGACACGCAGGTCGGCGGAAAGCGTCACCGGCTCCAGCGGACGGTCGGTCGCGAAGCCGGCGCTCTGGAGGTCGCCCAGCCCCTGCCCGTCGAGGTACTTCTCGATACCCGCGGTGCCCTGATTGTCGACATTGACGTGGCCGACGATGTGGCTCGCGGTCGGGCCGCCCGGGTAGAAGCGGCTGCTTTCAGTCAGGAACCCGATGCCCGGAAGTCCCAGGTGATGGATGGCGCGGCGCTGGTCCGGCGTGAGTTCGCGTTTTAGCCACTGGAAGGCGGACCCGCTTTCGAGCCGCCGCCGCAGGGTTTCCGTGCCCAGTTCCGGCAGCACGCCCGACAGCTTGTCGATCGCCTCCTCGACATCGACGATCTTGCGCGGCTCGGCGTAGAGCGACGCGGTCTTGATGTCGGTTGCCAGGATCTCGCCGTTGCGGTCGAGCAGATCCGGCCGTGACGCGGCGATCGCCTGCTGGGCGCCTATATAGGCGGTGGCGGGAGCCTCCTTGGCCATGCCCAGGCTGACGAGGCGCAGCGCGATCAGGCCGTAGACCGCGGCGAAGAACACCATCGCGATGGCCACCCGGGCCGGGCTGCCGACGTCTTCGGAGACGGGCGCGGCGGCTTTCACGCGCGGACCGCGCTGCGCGAGCAAGGGTGAAAATTCGCTGACGAAACTGGCCATCGTCGGGTCCTAGCGGATCACGTTGCTGCTGCCGCCGGCGTATCCGCCAAGCGACGCATCGTTGCCAAAGGGATCGAAATTCATCGGCTTGGCCGGCAGGTCCTCGAGAGCGGCGATCTGTTCGACCTCCAGCGGCTCGAGTTGCAGGTAGGCGTTGTAGCGTTCGACCAGCTTCTGCAGCCGCGAGGGCTGGTTCAGCAGGCTCCACTCGGCCTTGAGCAGCGAGATCGTCTCGCGCTCCTCGTCGATCTGGCGTTGCAGCTCGGCGACGTGCTCGGCGGTCAGCTCCGCACCGCGCTTCATGTTGTAGACCAGGGCCGCGCCGGCGATGACGGCGAGGATAAACAGCACATTGAGCAAGCGAACCATCATCAGCCCCCAAGCGTCTTGAATGCGGGAACCCTGGGAAAGCCCAGGGCGCGTGTCTCGAGGTCGCGCGCGGGCGCCGCGGTGCGCGTGCCGGCGCGCAGCTTCGCGGAGCGGGAACGCGGATTGCGCGCGATCTCCGCCTCGCCCGGATCGACCGATCCCTTCACCGCGTAGGTGAAGGTCGCCGGCGGCACCTCTGCCTCCGGCATGTGGCGCGAGCCGCCGGCGATCGTGCGGCAGCGATCAGCGAGGAAGCGCTTGACGATGCGATCCTCGAGCGAATGAAACGACACCACCACGAGCCGGCCGCCCTCTCGCAGGGCGCGCTCCGCCGCGGCAAGCGCCGACACCACTTCGCCAAGCTCGTCGTTGACGTAGATGCGCAGGCCCTGGAAGGTCTTCGTGGCCGGATGAATGGCCTTGCCGGGCTTGCGGCCGATCGTCTTTTCCACCAGCTCCGCGAGCTGGGATGTGCGCGTGAACGGCGCCTCCTCGCGCGCCGCGACGATGGCCCGGGCAATCGAGCCGGCCCGCTTTTCCTCGCCCAGCACGCCAATGACGCGCGCCAGGTCGCGCCCATCCATGGTGTTGACCACATCCGCGGCGCTCAGGCCTGCCTGCTCCATGCGCATGTCGAGCGGGCCGTCCTGGCGGAAGGAGAAGCCGCGCTCGGCCTCGTCCACCTGCATGGAGGAGATGCCGAGATCGAGGACGACGCCGTCCACGAGATCGAAGCCGCAGGCCGCGGCATGCTGATCGAGCTGTCCGAAGCGGCCCTGCACGAGCTGCAGCCGCCCGTCCGCCTCGGCAGCCAGCGACTGGCCGTCGCGAATGGCATTGGGATCGCGGTCCACGGCGATGACCCGGGAACCCGTCTTCAGGATGGCCCGGGTGTATCCGCCGGCGCCGAACGTGCCGTCGACGATGACCTCGTCGGGGTTGGGCGCAAGGGCTGCGAGCACCTCGTCGAGCAGCACCGGAACGTGCCGCGCGGCCTCGCCTGCCTGATCCGGCTGTTGAGCACTCATTGCCCGGCTCCCGGTGCCGCGTCGCCACCAGCCTGGGCAGCCGACGCCTGCGGCGCGGCGAGCACCGCCAGCGCGCGCTTCATCGCGTCGGCCCGGTGTGCCTTGAACCGTTCCGGCTCCCAGATCTGAAACTTGAAGCCCTGACCGACGAAGGTCACCTGATCGGAAATGCCGGCGTGATCGCGGATCGACTGCGACAGCACCACCCGGCCATCGCCGTCGATCTTCAGAATTTCGGAGATGCCGAACAGCGCGGTGGAGACGGAATCGTGGTCCGCGGTGAGCGTCGAGTAGCCATCGAGCCGCTTCTGGATCTCGGCGATCAGATCGTTGCCGCCCGCGTCCACCGCCTCGAGATGCGGCGAGGGAAAGCAGTACAGGCCGTCGAAGCCGTCGCGCACCAGCGCCGCCCGGAACGTCGCGGGAACGGAAACACGTCCCTTCGCGTCCAGCCGGTTGGTGAAATGCGACACGAAGCCGGCCATTGCGATCCTTGCTCATTGCACCTTGCGGCCGGGTCGTTGCGGCCCCGTTGCGCGTTGCGTTCAGCCCCACCCTGTCCCACCGGATCCCGGTGGCGTGATACGACAGCCGGAAAACCGCGGAAGTCCGCGCAAATCGCCGGCTTTTCAGCGGAACACCGGATCCAGAAACAGCACGAACGGGATCATGGAGTGGGCTAGTTTGGGATATCATGGGACCATATGGGCGTCAATGGAACATCATGGATTCAGACCGTCTATCCCCCCGCCTGAAAGCCATTCAAAACCTGTTAGGCTTAACGCCCGGTTGCCATGGCTCCGCCTTCGCCGGAAACCGGCGGAAACAAAATATCAAGGTTAGCAAACCGTTAACGCGGAGTACGGGGAGGCGGCAGGCACACACCGTCACGCAGCGGCCCGCGTTGGCGCGCGATGGATGTGAGACTGTGAAATCGGTAGAAAATGCCAGCCGGCCTGTAAGCCGGGTTCTGTAGAGCGGGGCAAGCCCCGCCTGACGGCCATTCATCTGGGACGTCCGTTGCCGGACGCCTCACGCAACCAACCCGGGCGGCTGGCCTGAAAACGGACCGGGTTTCCCCGCGCCGCCCCTATTCGGTTTTGCTCCCGGTGGGGTTTACCGTGCCGTGCGCGTTGCCGTGCACGCGGTGGGCTCTTACCCCACCCTTTCACCCTTACCCCGCCAACAGGCTCAAGGCCTGCATCCGGGGCGGTTTGCTTTCTGTGGCACTTTCCCTGGGGTTGCCCCCGCCGGGCGTTACCCGGCACCGTGTCTTCATGGAGCCCGGACTTTCCTCCCCGGCGACCTTTCGGTGCTTGCCGGAGCGGCCGTCCAGCCGGCTGACAATCGTGGAGTATGCATCGCGGTGTCGCAGGTCAAGTCCCGTGACACCCGCAACGAAAAAACCCGCCCCGGCGGTACCGGAGCGGGTCGGGGTCGTGACCCGGAGTGAACAGCGGATCCTCACCCGAGGATCTGCAAGACCTTCGAGCAATAGCGCTTGCTGATCGGGTTCATCCGGCGGGCATAGTGGCCGGCGTTGTATCGCAGGATGGTGCCGCAGGTATCGCCGCCGGCCCGCCTGTGAGCCTCGGCAAGGTAGCGCATGCCCCATTCCAGGTTGGTTGCCGGGTCATACAGCGCCTTGGTGCCGCCGCGATATCCCATGCCACGCGCGGTCGCGGGCTTGATCTGCATCAGGCCGACCTCGCCGGCGCCGCCGCGCACACCCGGATTGTAGTTGCTCTCCACGGTCACGACGGCATTCGCCAGCGCCGCCGGCACGCCATGCTTCTTGGCGATCTTGGTGACCAGGGCCGACAGCTTCTTGCGGCGCGTATTGGCCGGCTTGCTGGCCCGTGCCTTGACCGGCTTGGCTTTGGTATCAGTGCCTTTCGCTTCTGCGTCTTTCGTCGCGCCGGCCGCATCGCCGGTTCGCGCGATCTGGGCTCGCAGCACGGCCAGCGGGCTGGTCGCATCGCTGTGAACGAGGGATGCCGCCTGGGTTGTCGTCATGCCGGCGAAACCCGTGGTGCCGAGGACAAGCGCGCACGCCAGGACAAGTCGAAAACTACGGAACATCGATCCGCCTTCTATCTGTTGATTGGAGGCGGCGGTATGAAAGGCAGGCGGGACCAAAATGGGCCCGGTTCCATCACAAAATATTACAAGAAATTCAGGCAATTATACCTATTTTTGCACTGCACAATTGCATTTCGCTGCGTCGCAACAACCAAAAGTTGTCCAATCGGTCGAAAATGAGGCGCGCCCGTGACCGGAAGGCGACGCCAAACCGGCACCAAGGCGGCCCTGCCACACAAAAGCGAAAAGTTATCCACAGGCCCGCGGCGCGTTTTAACGAAAAACATCGAACCCGGGGCGAAATCGCGCGGCCGGACGCGGCGATTGCCTCCCCCGACCGGCCGCCTCAGCCTTCCGCCGGCCCCGCCGTCAGCAGTTTGTGCAAGGTCGCGATGGTCGAGGCATCGGCGACCCCGTCCACCCGGGCGGGCCGGAAGTGCCGCTGGAACGCCTCCACGACATCGCGGGTGCGCGCGTCGAAGACGCCGGTGACCGGCAGCTCGTAGCCGTACATCGCCAGCATCGACTGTAGCGCCTCGATCGGCTGGCCCTGCTCGCCCTCCTGAAAGAAGCGCCCGCCCGTCACCGGTTCCGGTGCAACCCAGCGCCCGACACCGGCCTGTGCCAGCTGATCCCAGGGGAATTTTTCGCCCGGATCCTGCTTGCGGCCCGGCGCCACATCGGAATGCGCCAGAACGCGGGCGGCGGGAATGCCAAGCCGCTCGGCGATATCGCGCGACAAGGCGATCACCGCCTCGATCTGCGCGGGCGGAAAATCGGCATAGCCGTGCTCGTGCCCGGGATTGACGATCTCGATGCCGATGGAGCGCGAGTTGATGTCCCGCTCGCCGGCCCAGCAGGATGCGCCCGCGTGCCAGGCGCGCCGCGCTTCGGGCACGAGCTGGGTGACCAGCCCGCCCTCGTCGACCACATAGTGGCACGACACCTCGGACGACGGGTGGCACAGCCGCGCGATCGCCTCCTCGGCCGTCTTCATGCCGGTGTAGTGCAGCACGATCATGTCGACCGCCGCACCCTCGCGGCGCTCGCCGTGATTGGAGGACGGCCGCACGAGGGCCTTCACGGTGCAGTCGCTGGCAACCATCAGAGCCCCCGTTCCAGGCGGACCTGGGCCCATGCGGCGTTGAGCGCCACCAGCTTGTCGTTGGCGATCTTCACGAATTCCTCCGGAACGCCGCGCGCGACGAGCTGATCGGGATGGGTCTGGCGCACCTGATCGCGATAGCGCTTACGCACCGCCTCGTCGGCCGCGTCCCGCTCGATCCCGAGAACCATGTAGGGATCGGGTCCGACGACCGCGTGCCGGGCGAGGATCTGGTTGTAGCAGCGCTCCTCGATGCCGAAGATGCCGGCCACGCGCTCGAGGTAGCCGAGCTCGGAATCATGCAGCACGCCGTCCGCCTTGGCGATGTGGAAAAGGCCGTCGAGAATGTCCTGGCGGGTTTCCGGATCCTCGGCGAAGAGCTCGCGAATGCGCCGGGCGTAGGCCTCGAAGCCCGCGACATCCTGCTTTGCCAGGTCGAACAGCCGCGCCACGTTGCGTTCCTCGCCGGGGGGGATGGCGAACAGCTCGCGAAACGCGATCACCTCGTCGGTGGTCACGACGCCGTCCGCCTTGGCCATCTTCGCCGAGAGCGCGATCATCGAGACTGTGAAGGCGACCGCCTTGCGCTGTTCGGCGGAGACGCCGATGAAGCCCGCGAGGCGATCAAACAGCTGCGCGCCGCCCGCGCCGATGGCGGAGACGACCGAGCCAATGGTGGACCAGATGCTCATGGCCGGGACCTTAGATGAGTCACCGCAAGGATCGAACAGAAAATCGGCCGGCCGCACAGCTGCACAATGTCGCTGCCGCAGCGCCTCCGCTGCCCTTGGGACTTTTCGGCCGTGGTTCCGGCGAAGGGCCCGGAAAGGGGGCGCAAGAAACGGACGCGCGCCCAGATCATCCCTCCGGGCGCGCGTCTGATCGCTCGGTCCGGCTAGTCGAGTTCCGGAATGCGCAGGACCTGACCGGGATAGATCTTGTCCGGATCCGACAGCATCGGCTTGTTGGCTTCGAAG
>JBFHII010000109.1:0-7842 GCA_041596535.1 Breoghania sp.
CGACGTGGTCCCCGAGGTGTAGAGCATCAAGGACCAGTCGTTCGCGTCGGCGGTCGGCACCGCCGCGGGGGCATCGGCCGCCATCATCTCGGCGAGTTCGGCCGCCGATACCGAAGGAAGGTTTGCCGCCGAGGATGCCGCCTCGACCGCTTCCCGTGTCACGTCTTCGTAGAAGATCGCCTTGATGCCGGCGTCATCGATTGCGTACTCCACCTCATCGACCTTTGCCCGCCAGTTGAGCGGCGTGACGATGAGCCCGGCAAACTGGCAAGCCCAGTGGAGCGAGGCATTCTCCCAGCGGTTCATCATCAGGGTCAGGACACGGTCGCCATGCTTCAGGCCGAGCCGGTCAAATCCCGCCACAAGCGCGGAAATCTTCTGGTACCACTCGGCATACGTGAGGCGGATGTCACCGTCGACCAGAGCCAGCGCCCTCGGGTCCCGGCTTACGCTCGCCAGAAAACTCGTTCCCAGATCAAGCATTGTCCTTTTGCTCCTTCCTCAATTCCTCCACGGCCGCCAGGGCAGCCTCGACAATGGTCACGTAGCCGGTGCAGCGGCACAGATGTCCGGACAGATGCTCGCGAATCTCCGCCTCGCCGGCGTCCGGCCGCGCGGCCAGGAGCGCGTCGAGCGTCATCAGGATGCCGGCGGTGCAGAAGCCGCATTGCAGGCCGTGCTTCTCGCGGAAGGCCGCCTGCAGAACGGACAGACGGCCGGGCTCGGGCGCCAGGGCCTCCACGGTCCGCACGTCGGCGCCGTCGATCTGGGCGGCGAGAATCAGGCACGAGCGCACCGGCGCCCCGTCGACCTGGATCGTGCAGGCGCCGCAGACACCGTGCTCGCAGCCCACATGGGTGCCGGTGGCACCGAGTTCGTGGCGCAGCAGATCGCTGAGAAGCATCCGGTTCTCCGCCAGCACCTCCACCTCTCGGCCATTGAGACGAAAACAAACGCGATGACGGGTTCGGGCGGTCAGTTCCGGCATGAGCGGGCCTCCATTACAGCGTCCCGACCCAGCCGCCGCACGAGTTCGCGCCGGTAGCGCGCGCTGGCGTGAAGGTCGTCGCGGGCGTTCAGCGACCAGGCGATCTCGTTGAGCGCCTCGTCGAGCGCCTTTCCGTCGGACTGCGGAAGCGCGAAACGGCGGGGAAGATCATCGACGCCGCCAACCGCAAGATGGGTGGTCGTCGCATCGGCAACGGCAGCGCAGGCGACGATCGCGAAATCTCCGTGCCGCCGGCCGATCTCGCGGAAGGCGTGACCGGTGCCGTTGCCGGCGACGGGAAACGAGACGGCCTCGATCATCTCGCCGTCCGCGATCGCGGTGGACATCATGCCGAGGAAGAAATCCGACGCGGCGACGGTGCGCTTCCTGCGGCGGCTCGCGAGACGCACGGAACCGCCCAATGCGATCAGCGAAAGCGGCAGTTCGGCGCTCGGGTCCGCATGGGCAACGGAGCCGCAGACGGTCCCGCGGGCGCGCGTCTGCACATGGCCGATCCAGCCGATGGCCCTGGCCAGAAGCGGCAGCTTGGCGGAGAGCTGCGGCCAGCTCTCCAGGGCGGCCTGCCGGACACCGGCGCCGACGACGATCTCGCCGCGCTCCTCGCGGATCGCGCGCAGCGCGTCGAGACGCATGATGTCGACGAGCACGGCGGGGCGCGCGAGGCGCATATTCAGCATCGGCACCAGCGACTGCCCACCGGCGATGATGCGCGCATCGGCGCCGCGCCGGTGCAACGTGTCGAGCACCTCGTCCAGCGTATCGGGCTTCAGGAAGTCGAAGGCGGGGGGCTTCATGGCGCACCTCCCAGGAGCGCCCGCAGGCGGGCGAAAAGCCCCCGCCGGGCAGGCTTGTCCGCGGCATGGCGCGCCAGCGCCTGGAAAAACTGGTCGATGACGACCCGCGCCGCGCCATCAAGCAGGCGCCCGCCGACGGAGGCGACCTTCCCGCCGATGTCCGCCTCGTAGCGGTATCCGACGACCGTCCCGCCATCGGCTTCGGTCAAGGTGATCCGTCCGACGCCACTGCCGAATCCGAGGGCGCCCTGTGTCGAACCGGCGAGCGTCACGGCTTCCGGCGCGACCATGTCGGACAATTTGATCTCGGCGCGGTAGCGACCCCGGACCGGGCCGACACCCAGCGACACCTCGGCGCGGAAATGTGTATCGGTAACCTTCTCGACGCCATGTGCGCCGGGAATGATCGCCTCCAGCGTGGCCGGGTCGAGCAGCATCTTCCACACCGCCTCGCGGGAACAGGCGACCGTCGCGCTGCCCTCGCCGGTCAGCTGGCGCGCGCCCGGGCGGGTCTCGGCCGGCTCTTCGGCCTGCGGTTTCGGCGACGGAGCTTCCTCGGCGAAGATCAGCTCCGCGATGCGGCCCGGCGACAGCGGCAGGACGATATCGGCTGCCCCGGTCGCATCGGCCACGGCATTGGCGATGCACACCGGTGTCGACATGCAGTTGCCTTCGCCAACCCCCTTGGCCCCCAGCGGGGTGAAGGGAGACGGGCTTTCATAGTGCAGGATCACCGGTTCCGGCGTCTCCATGACGGTCGGGATGAGATAGTCGGCGAGCGTGCCGGACAGGAAGGAACCGTCCTCGCCGTAGGCATATTCCTCGAACAAGGCCGCGCCGACGGCCTGCGCGAAGGCGCCGCGCACCTGCCCCTCGACCATGCCGGGGTGCAGGATGCGGCCGCAGTCATGCATCGTGACGTACTTGTCGATGCGCACCGCGCCGGTGCCCGGATCGATCTCGACGCCACAGAAATCGAAAATGAACCCGTGGCAGAGCGAGGAGTTGATGCCGTCGTCGGCCGTCGGCGCCTCGAGCTGTTCCGGTGTCCAGAAGACCGTTTCCCGGATCGCCTGGCCGACGCCGTCGGGAAGCGTTCCCGGCGCCCAGTGGCTGGACGCGGCGACGCGTTTGAAGGACACCGCGTTGTCCGGATTGTTGCGGTCGTAGACGCGGCCCTCCGCGAAGGCGATCTGCGCGGCCTCGACGTTGAGCTGGCCGGCGGCGATGGTGGCGAGGCGCGCGCGGATCCGGTCCGCGGCAAGCCGGGCCGTGCCGGCAACGGCGGCGGCGAAGCGGCTGGAATAGTTCCCCGAGGCGATCGACCAGGCATCGCGCCCCGTATCGAGTTCCACGACCACCTGGATGTCCTCGTAGGACAGGCCGAGCCGGTCGGCCACGACCTGCGCCAGCACGGTGCGGTGGCCCTGGCCCTGCGGAACCGAGGCAACCTTGACGGTGACCGAGCCAAGCGGGTCGATGCCGATGGTCGCGACAGCCTGCGCGCCGTTTTTCGGCCCGGCCTTGGCGCGCTCCTGCGGTGTCAGAACGGTCGAGATATAGCCCATGTTGGACACACTGGGCTCGACGGCCGCGGTAAGCCCGATTCCGTAGAGCTTGCCGGCGGCGCGGGCCTTCCGGCGCCGCTCGAGGAGGTCGTCGTATCCGCCGTCGACCGTCGCCAGCCGCAGCGCCTCGGCGTAGTCGCCGGAGTCGAGCAACGCGCCGGTCGCCGTGCGGTAGGGAAAGGCCTCCGACGGGACCAGGTTTCGGCGGATGACCTCCAGCCGGTCGAGCGCCAGTTCGTCGGCGATGCGGTGCATCAGCCGCTCCAGCGGAAAGTAGATCTGCGGGCCGCCGAACCCCCTGTTCAGGCCGGTCGGGGTCTTGTTGGTGAGCACGACGCGATTGCGGATGGCGACATTGGGGATCGCATAGGCGCCCGTCATGTTGCCGTGCATGCGGTAGAGCGTGGCCGGCTCAGGCGCGCGCAGATGCGCGCCGCAATCCTCGATCTGGTCCCAGGACAGCGCCGTCACGCGCCCGTCTTCCGCGACCGCCGCCTCGAGCCGCGTAACGCGGTTCGTGGCCGACACGGACGCCGCGAGATGTTCGAGGCGGTCCTCGATCCATTTCACGGGGCATCGGGCGACGCGCGCGGCCACCGCTGCCAGGATCGCATAGACGAACACGCCCTGCTTGACGCCGAACGATCCCCCCGAATCCGGCGGGGTCTTGAGGCGCAACCGGTTGCCGGGCACCTTGAGGGCGAGCGCCATCACAGCGTGAATGGAAAACGGCCCCTGGAAGTTCGCCGTCACCGCATACAGGTCATCCCCCGCATGGTATTCGGCGATCACGCCGTAGGTTTCGATCGGCGTGCAGGAATTGCGCGGGTAGGCGACGTCGACGGAAATGGTGCGATAGGCATCGGAAAACGCCTGTTCGGGATCGCCATAGCTGAAATGCCGCTCGGAGATGCAATTGCTCCCCAGCGACGGATGCAGGACCGCGGCCTCCGGCGACAGGGCCTCGACCGGATCCATGACGACCGGCAGCGGCTGGTAATCCACCTCGATCAGATCCAGCGCGTCTTCCGCAAGATACCGGTCATCGGCCACGACCAGGGCCACAGGCTCGCCCATGTAGCGGACCCGCTCCCGCGCGATCGGCCAGCATTCGACGTTCGCCTTGACCCCGACGGTGAGGCTGCGGGTCAACGCGGCCACGTCTGCGCCGGTCAACACGGCGCGGACACCGCGCAGCGCGGTCGCCTGGCTTATGTCGATGCGGCGGATCTCGGCATGGGCATGCGGTGATCGCAGGATGGCGAGATGCGCCGTGTTGCGACGCGTCGGGAGATCATCGAGATAGCGGCCGCCGCCGGTCAGAAGCGCTGCGTCTTCCACGCGCGGCACCGAGCGACCAACCACCTCGGTGGTTTCGTGTAAACAAGCCATCAAACTCCTCCCCGTCCGATGTGGACGGCCCGTGAGGAGGTTTCGGCCAAGATGGGTGCCGAGCGCGATACCGCGAAGTCTTATGACTTACCGAGGAGTCTCAAAATGCGTCGGTAAGGCGGGTTACCCGGCGAAAGACACTGGGGGTGGAGCCGGCATGGTCGTGAAAGAAGCGGGAGAAATGGGCGGGCACGGAAAAGCCGAGCCGCTCGCCGATCTCGGCGAAGGTCTCGTTGCCCTCGGCAATGCTCTGCACGGCGCGTTCTAGCCGTTGAACGTTGAGGAACACGCGCGGGCTCACGCCGGTATCATGCTCGAACAGTCGGAAGAAATGCGCGCGCGACAACCCGACGTCGCGGGCGAGAAGATTCATGTCCCTGATCTGCCCGGGCGCTTCGCGAATCTGGTGCAACGCCTTTTGTATCCGGTAATCCGGCAGCCTGGCGTGTGAAATCCCGCTGATCGAATTGGGCAGTTCCCGCCACGGCGTGAAGCGCTCGATCACGGCCACCATCAATTGACCCAGCAGGTGCTCCTGCGCGTCCATGTCGTGCGGGGCGTAGACCATCGTTGACGCGAGTTCCTGCGTCAGGCGCTGGATTTGCAGTGTAATGGATCCGACGGTCTGCTCGAAGAAATCGGGCGCATTGCTCGCCGCCCAGTTGGGCCGAAAGTGCGCAAGCCAGCGCGGCTCGATGTAGAGCGCCAGGATGACGGTCTTCGGCTTCTCCACGTCATGGGAGTAGGCGTGCGGCTCCCATGCGTTGATCAGCACCGCGCTTTCGCCCGTCAGATGCGCAATCCTGTCCTGCACCTGAAAGCAGGTGTCCGAGCCTTCAACCTTCAACAGGACATGGCAATGCGGATGCGCATGTCGCACCAGCGGGCGGTCCATATCCAGAAGCGCGACACGCCCAAAACGGCCTCTGGCAATGCGCAAAGCGTCAGACATCGGCATAGATAGCCGTGGATTTGTGAAAATTGCAATCCTGCGCGACCGCCGCGCTGCCTTGCGCGCTTACGCCGGACGTGCCCGCCACCCGCATCAGGTCCCGCATCAGGCGTCTCGCATCCGGTCCCGCCGATGGCGATTCGTGAGCGGTGTCAGGGCCCGCGCCAGACGGTTTTCGGACAACCAACGGATCGGATTGCCGGGACGGCAGCGCGTACGGGATATGGGGGGAAAGCGAACCGCGCTCATCGGAGCGCAGGGTTTGGTACTCCCAAGGGGACTCGAACCCCTGTTTCCGCCGTGAGAGGGCGGCGTCCTAGACCGCTAGACGATGGGAGCGCGGTCGCACCGTTGCCGGCGACGAAGCGCGGATATAGCCCGCCTCCGGGATCATTGCAAGAGCGAAAAGCATCACGGCGCGCACACCGCGCATCAGGGCGCTCCGCCTGTGGATGACCGCGCCCGCAACCGGGGGCGCGGTCAACGGCCGGATCAGCCGGCCGTCCAGGCGTCGAGCGCCGCCTGCACGGCGCGTTCGCCGGCGGTGCCCTTTTCCAGCGTCAGGATGGCCCGCTTGCCGCTGTCGTAGAGGATCGGGATATCGATCCAGCCGCGGTCGCGCAGCAGCGTCTCATTGCGCTGCTTCTCGGCGTCCAGAGACGACAGCGCCACCCAGAAGAAGCCGCTGTCGACCCGCACCGAGGCACCGACGAGCGCGTCGCCGCGTGCTTCCTCGGTGGTCTTCATGATCAGCCCCGGCACGTTGGCCACGCCCTTGCCCTCGAAGCCTTCGGGCAGCGTGAAGCGGATCTCGATCAGGTGACTCGCGGGCAGCGTCTCGTCGCGATTGGGCCGGATGCTCACGTTGACGCCGATATCACGGTCCGGGATCACCACGTTGGCCTTCAGCACCGTGTCGATGATCTCGGTGCCCGGCGCGGTTTCCTGCAGCGTCGACCAGACCACCTGTCCCTGAGAGGCGGTGCCGGAGGCATCCGCGCCCTCGCCTTCCTCGTAGAGGATCGACCGCTGCGCGATCTGCAGCCCTGCGTCCTTCTGCGCCGGCGGCGTGGCGCCGGGGATCGGCGGCAATGCGGCCAGCGGCGTCTCCGCCGCGGGTGCCGGGGCACCTGATGCCTGGGGTACACGCGGCGCCTCGGCCGGCGCGTCCGGCGTCACCACGCGAGCGCCGTTTCCGGCCGGCGCGGCACTCGTCACGCCACCTTCCGCATCGGCCGGCGGGGTGATCCGGGTGGTTGTCACGGCACGCGCGTCGGGCGCCGCCGGTGACCCGTCGTCACCAAGAATCCGCTCTTCGCTCTTGGGCGCGGCACCGGTGTCCGGCGCACTGTCGGCCGGTTCCGATTGCGGCGCCTCGGCATTCCCGTCGGGAGCCGTCGCCACATTGGTGCCGATCGATTCGATCATTTCGAGAATTGCATGCCGCTGCGAATAGACGCCGGCGGCCAGTCCGCCGAAGATGATCAGCGCGGCAACGATGGCGGCGATCGCGGGAACCCGTGTCGGCTTGGCGCGGGCATCACGATTCGCACGCATGGCGGAATCCCGCGTCGAGGCACCGCGCGGCGCGGCCGGTGCCGCGGGATCCTTCTCAAGAACGGTGTCGCCTGCCGCGGCCTTGGCACTGTCGCCGCGGGGGCCGGATGGCGCGGCGTTGGCCTGCGACCGGGAGGACAGCGTCGGACCCGACATCGGCGCGGCGGGATCGGGTGTCGCAACCGTGCCGGCGCCACCAAGCACCGGCTCGGCACGGTCTGTGCCGATCTTTGCCTCAGACGGCTTCGCCTCAGACGTCTTGCCCTTGCCCGACGCCCGTCGCAGCCCCGAGAAAAGCCCGCCCTTGGCCTTGGCGGGTTCCGTCGGGCCGTCGGCGGATTTTCCCCGCTCCTGCGGCCTGACGGGCGCTGCGGGCGCATCGCCGGATGCCGGCACACCCTGCGTGCCGGGCTGTGCAACGTGCGACTGTGAAACGTGCGGCTGTGGCGCCTCGGATGTCGGGGAATCGGGTTTCGGAGCCTCGGGCTTGGCGGCTTCGGGCTTTTGGGCCTCGGGCGTCGGAGCCTCTGGCTTCGGGGCCTCCGGTTTCGGTGAATGCGGGGCCTGGGA
>JBFHII010000110.1:0-7696 GCA_041596535.1 Breoghania sp.
CCCTACATGACGGCGATCAATACCATTTCCCCGGCGCTAATCGCCGGCAACGCGGTGGTGCTCAAGCACGCCACGCAAACCCTGCTGGTGGGCGAGCGGATGGCCCGCGCCTTTGCCGAGGCCGGCCTGCCGCAAGGGCTGTTCGTCAACCTGTTCCTCGATCACGCGACCACCGAGACACTGATCGGCGAGCGCCGGTTCAACTTCATCAACTTTACGGGCTCCGTCGGCGGCGGGCGCGCCATCGAGCGCGCGGCCGCAGGCACGTTCACGGGTCTGGGGCTGGAGCTAGGCGGCAAGGACCCGGGCTACGTGATGGAGGACGCGGATCTGGACGCGGCCGTCGAAACGCTGGTCGACGGCGCCATGTTCAATGCCGGCCAGTGCTGCTGCGGCATCGAGCGCATCTATGTCAACGAAACGCTCTACGACGCCTTCGTGGAAAAGGCCGTCGCACTGGTCTCCAAGTACAAGCTCGGCAATCCGCTGGATCCCGACACCACGCTCGGCCCCATGGCCAACGTGCGCTTTGCGAAGGAAGTGCGTGACCAGACAGCGGAAGCCATCGCGGACGGCGCCACACCGATGATCGATCCGGCGCTGTTTCCGGAAGATGACGGCGGTGCCTACCTGATGCCGCAGATCCTCACCAATGTGACCCACGACATGCGCGTCATGCGTGACGAGAGTTTCGGGCCCGTCGTCGGCGTCATGAAGGTGTCGAACGATGAAGAGGCGATCGCGCTGATGAACGATTGCGAGTTCGGGCTGACCGTCTCGCTGTGGACCCGGGACGCGAACCGCGCGGCCGCCATCGGCGCGCGGCTGGAGACCGGCACCGTGTTCATGAACCGCGCCGACTATCTCGACCCGGCCCTGTGCTGGACAGGCTGCAAGAACACCGGGCGCGGCGGCGCGCTGTCGGTGATCGGCTTCCAGAACCTGACCCGTCCCAAGTCCTACCATCTGAAGAAAGCCTGAGCCGATGAATCTTGTCGCCAACTGGAGCTATCCGACCGCCATCCGCTTCGGCGCGGGCCGGATCAAGGAACTGGCCGATGCCTGCCGCGCCGCGGGCATCCGCAAGCCGCTGCTGGTTACCGACAAGGGCCTGGCCGGCCTGCCGATCACCCAGGCCGCCCTCGAGCATCTCGACGCGGAAGGCCTGGGCCGGGCGATGTTCTCCGACGTCGATCCCAACCCGAACGAGATCAACCTGGCGGCCGGCGTTGCCGCCTATACCGCGGGCGGACATGACGGCGTCATAGCCTTCGGCGGCGGCTCGGGCCTGGACCTCGGCAAACTGGTTGCCTTCATGGCCGGCCAGACGCGCCCGGTCTGGGATTTCGAGGACATCGGCGACTGGTGGACCCGGGCCGATGGCGCGGCAATCGCGCCGATCATCGCCGTGCCGACCACCGCGGGCACCGGATCGGAAGTCGGCCGCGCCGGCGTGCTGACCAACTCCGTGACCCACGTGAAGAAGATCATCTTCCATCCCAAGCTGTTGCCGGCGGTGGTGATCTGCGATCCGGAACTGACCGTGGGCATGCCGAAGGCGATCACCGCAGGCACCGGAATGGATGCCTTCGCGCATTGCCTGGAGGCCTATTCCAGCCCGTTCTACCACCCGATGAGCCAGGGCATTGCGCTCGAGGGCATGCGGCTGGTGAAGGACTATCTGCCGCGCGCCTTCGCCGACGGATCCGACATCGAGGCGCGCGCCCACATGATGTCGGCCGCCGCCATGGGCGCAACCGCGTTCCAGAAGGGACTGGGCGCCGTGCATGCGCTCTCGCACACCATTGGCGCGGTCTACAACACCCACCACGGCACCACCAACGCCATCGTCATTCCGCCGGTTCTGACCTTCAACCGCACGGCGATCGAAGAACGCATCGAGAGGGCGGCGGCCTACCTCGGCATTTCCGGCGGCTTTGACGGCTTCTACGCCTATGTCGAGGCGCTGAACGCGGAACTCGGCATTCCGAAGAAGCTTGCCGACATCGGCGTCGGCACGGACAAGATCGACGCGATGGCCGCCATGGCCATCGAGGATCCCAGCGCCGGCGGCAACCCGGTCGAGCTGACGCTGGATGCCGCCAAGCAGCTGTTCATCGACAGCATCTGAGCGCCGCGGCCGCCGGGTTTCACCATGTGACCGGCGGCCGCGCCAGCCGGATGTTTGGCGCACGCCTCTTCCAAGCCCCTGCCCTCGTCCTGTATGCTGAGGGCAATACCGACGCAGGGGAGGATCGCATGAGCGAGACCGCGGGCGAGACGCTGGACGCGCACGACGTGCTGTTGACGGCTCAGGACTGGCGCAAGGCCGGGCGCGAGGTGGCGTTGGCCACCGTGATGGAGACCTGGGGCTCGGCCCCGCGCCCCACCGGCAGCCATCTTGTGATCGACGGCGAGGGCAATTTCGAGGGTTCCGTGTCAGGCGGCTGCGTCGAAGGCGCTGTGGTCGGCGAGGCGATCGACGTTATCGAGAGCGGCACGGCCAGAATGCTCGAGTTCGGTGTCGCCGACGAGACCGCATGGCGGGTCGGCCTGTCCTGCGGCGGGCGCATTCGCGTCTACGTCGAGAAGGTGGCCTGACCATGCAGCTGGCGCTTCTTGAACAGTTGAACGCGGAACGCGCCGCGCGGCGCGGCTGCATTCTGGTCACCGACGTTGAAACGGGCGACCAGCGCCTGATCCGCGAAGCGGATCCCTGGCACGAGGACCCGCTGCATGAGGAGCTCGACCGCCGCTTCCGCTCCGGCAAATCCGGCATGATCGACGACGCCGCCGGGCGGCGGCTGTTCCTTGGCGTGGAAGTGCCGCCCCCGCGCATCCTGGTGATCGGCGCGGTGCATATTTCGCAGGCGCTGGCACCTATTGCGGCGATCGCGGGCTTCGACCTCTCCGTCGTCGATCCGCGCACGGCCTTCGCCACGCCCGAGCGTTTTCCCAACACGCCGCTGTTCGCGCAATGGCCGGACGAGGTGCTGGGAAAGGAAGTCACCCTCGACCGCTACACGGCGCTCGTCGCCGTGACCCACGATCCCAAGATCGACGACCTTCCGCTGAAATGTGCCCTTGAAGCCGGTTGCTTCTATGTCGGCGCCCTCGGCAGCCGCAAAACGCATGCAAGCCGCGTCGAGCGGCTCAAGGCAGCCGGGCTCACGCAGGAGCAGATCGATCGTATCCATGCGCCGATCGGTCTCGATATCGGGGCTGCGAGCCCGGCGGAGATCGCAGTCGCGGTGATGGCGCAGATCATCGAAAGCTTGCGCAAGAGCGGAATCACGGCGGCGGGCCTTCAACGAGAGGCTGCCGCGTGAAATTCGGCGAACGCCCATTGCGCGAGTGCCTGGACGCCGTTCTCGCCCACTCGCTGAAGACCGATGGCCTGGTGCTCAAGAAGGGCACCCGGCTGACGCACGAGCACATCAAGCGGCTGGAGGAGGCATCTGTTGCATCGCTGACCGTTGCGGTCCTCGATGCGGACGACGTGTCGGAAGATGACGCGGCACGGCTGATCGCCACGGCGATCGGCGGGGACGCGGTCAAGGTCGAACGCGCATTTACCGGCCGCGCGAACCTGTTCGCGGCACAGGCCGGTGTTCTCTGCGTCGATCGTGCTGCGGTCGACGCGCTGAACAGCATCGACCCGGCGATCACCTTCGCCTGCCTGCCGCAGCATGCGCCCGTCGAGGCCGGGCGCATGGTCGCCACGGTGAAGATCATTCCCTATGGCGTTGCCGGCGCGCTGGTCGAACGGGCGCTGGATGCCGTGCGCGGCGTCCGGCCTCTGTTGCGCGTCGCCCCCTATCGTCCGTTCAAGACAGCCGTCATCTCGACGACGCTTCCCAGCCTGAAACCGAAGACCATCGACAAGACCTTGCGCATAACCCGTGACCGGCTGGCGCCCGCCGGCGCGGAAATCGTGACGGACGTCCGCGTGCCACACACGGCGGAGGCAACAGCGGCCGCCTTGCGGGATGCGAAAGCGGAAGGGGCGGAGCTGCTGATCGTGTTCGGCGCCTCGGCCAATGTGGATCGCGGTGACGTGGTGCCCTCGGCCATCGAGGACGCAGGCGGTCGGGTCGAACATTTCGGCATGCCGGTGGATCCGGGCAACCTGCTGGTGCTCGGCGATCTGGACGGCACGCCCATCATCGGCGCGCCGGGATGCGCGCGATCGCCGCGCGAGAACGGCTTTGACTGGGTGCTGCAGCGAACGCTCGCGGGGCTGGATGTCAGCGCGGATGATCTGGCCGGCATGGGCGTCGGAGGGTTGCTGATGGAAATCGTCTCCCGTCCGCAACCGCGCGTGCAAGCCCCAAGGGCGGCCGCCGCCCCCCGCCCCGAGGTCGCGGCCATCGTCCTGGCGGCGGGACGCTCGACCCGGATGGGCGGTCCCAACAAGCTTCTCGCAACCATCGACGGCGAACCGCTGGTGCGCATTGCGGTGCGCGCGGCGATGAACTCCCGTGCGGGCCCCGTGACGGTGGTCACCGGGCACATGCGCGACCAGGTGGAAGCCGCCCTTCAGGACTTCGACGTGAAATTGGTGCACAACGAAGACTACAGAGAGGGCCTGTCGACCTCGCTGAGAACCGGCATCGGCGCGATTCCCGCATCCGCGGATGCGGCGGTCGTGCTGCTCGCCGACATGCCGCGGATCACGCCACAAACCATCGACCGCCTGATCGATGCCTATGATCCGGGTGCCGGCGCGCTGATCGTGGTCCCCACGGTGAAGGGAAAGCGCGGCAATCCGGTCCTCTGGTCCCGGCGCTATTTCGACAAGCTGCTGGCGATCAAGGGTGACGTCGGCGCGCGGCACCTGATCGGCGACAATCCGGAAGCCGTTGTCGAGATCGAACTCGACGACACGATTCATCTGGATCTGGACACACCCCAGGCTCTCCGCAAGGCGGGCGGCGTTCTTCCGGGCGCTTGACGTTACGACATGGATGCCGCGTAATAGGCCCGTCTCGCACGCGGACATACGGCTATCACCTATGCCGTGCGTCTGTGCTCAGCCAGGAGGGCAGCATGTTCCTGACGCGCAGAAAGCTTCTGGAGGCCGGCGGCGCCTTGCTCGCAGGCGCGGCCGTGACCGGCCCCGCGTTCGCCAACACCGCATCCAGATGGTTCGCCGGAGCGGCGGAAGACGCCGGTTTCGTCTACCGTCAGACGAATTTCAAGGTCATCAAGCCGCAATGGCGGCGGCAGATGGTGAAATACTTCTCGCCCGAGCCGCCGGGAACGGTGGTCGTGGATACACGCAACCATTTTCTCTACTGGATCTGGGAAAACAACACCGCGCTCCGTTATGGCGTCGGCGTCGGTCGCGAAGGCTTCCAGTGGTTCGGACACGCCCGCATCGACCGCAAGGCGCTGTGGCCGCGCTGGGTTCCGCCACCGGAGATGCTCGAGCGCCAGCCCGACCTGCCCAGACGGGTTGAAGGCGGCGCGGCGGACAATCCGCTCGGTCCGCGCGCCCTGTATCTGTACCGCAAGGGGCGCGATCTGGGATATCGGCTGCATGGGACGCTTGAGCCATGGAGCATCGGCAACGATGTCTCCTCCGGGTGCATTCGCATGTTCCCCGAGGACGTTGTCGATCTCTACCAGCGCTGCCCGATCGGCACGCGCGTCCTGGTGCTGGAGCACCTGGGGGCGCCTGCCGAGAATGTCAGTGCCGGCTGAGCAGGGGCGTCACACCGCCGGGGGGGAGCGAATGAAGCCGCATCGATCAAACACGACGGCGGGCGCTGCGCGAGCGCCTGCCGGGCCGCTCGCACTTCTGGCCCTGTTTCTCGTCGCCGGCTGTGCCAGCGTGGATAGCGTCGCGGTGATCCCCGACATAACCAACGCGCCGGCACAGGGTTTCGAAAAGGTGGAAGATGGCAGCGAGCAGGATTTCATCCTGCACGTTGGCAGGCGCACCTACTTCACGGAGAAGTCGGCGGAACTCGACGAAACGGCCAAACGAACGCTCGACGCCCAGGCGCGCTGGCTGCAAAGCCATCCGCGCTGGTTCGTCAAGCTGCAGGGGCACGGTGACGAGCCCGGCGACGAAGAGGCCAACCGGGCCATTTCACAACGCCGCGCCGAAGCGGCGATGCACTATCTGGTCTCGAAGGGCGTGCCGCAGGATCGCCTGTGGGCCAAGGGTTACGGCCGCGAGCGGCTGGTGCGCAACTGCGCGGATATCGAGTGCAAGGCGCAGAACAGGCGAGTCGTTTCCAACCTCCGGCTGCAAAAGGATGAATCAGCGCCGGATTGACGCTGCGGCGACATCCAGTATTAACCAGTGCACTCCGCGCATGGCGGTTATGATGTCACAGCCATTGCATGCGGCGTTGTGGCTGGTTATCTGTAGGATGCGGATTATCGCGGGCGCCTTGCTTCATGCCTGCGTTCATGACGCGCCACCCTGAACCCGTCCCGTTCTCGCACCGGCCTGCCGGATGTCGGAGCTACCGGGTTTTTGTGATCGTTTTATTTCCTGCACCCGGATACGGGCTACGGGCCATCGTCCCGAAGCCGCCGTGGCCAGCCGCCGGATGCATGAAATGAAACGATCGGGGCGCTGAATGATGTTTGCACCGTCAAGAACCTAGCGAATGCGCGACGCGGCTCCGGCCGACGGCGTTCGTTCGGATATCATCAGGACCGAACCATGAATATGACCAATCTTCCGCGCAGCGGACAATGCAAGTGGGTTGAAGGCAGCGGCGGCAATACGGACAGCTACGTGTTTCCGTGCCAGAACCGTGTCGAGGCGGGTGTCTCCTATTGCCAGGAGCATCATGCCCTTGTCTATATCGCGCCCGACGAGCGGCGTCGTTCGCGCGGCGGCAACACCGGCTTCAAGCGCATCGCCGCCTGACGGCAAGCCCTTCCGGCACGATCGAACATAAAAAAACCCGGCGAAATTCGCCGGGTTTTTGTTGTGTCGTTCGGTGGCCGGATCAGAGTGTCGCCAGCGCCGCCTCGACTTCTTTCAGCTGGCCGACCTTGTGCTGAGCGGCGCTGCGAGCCGCATCATCGGATGCATCCGCGAGGTCTTCCTCCGCTGCCTTGATTTCGGCCGCGATGACATCTGCCTTGAGCTCCTCCGCCGGGACCGCGCGCTCCGCGAGGATCGTCAGGCCGTTCGGACCGGTGTCCGCGAAACCGCCCTGCACGAAGATCTTCGACGCCGTTCCATTGGTGTGCTTCACCTCGATGAAACCCGGACGGATCGTCGACATCACCGGCGCGTGATTTGCCAGAACACCAAAATCACCGTCAGAGCCGGGCACAACGACCTCGTCGACCGCCTCGGAAATCAGCAGGCGCTCCGGAGAGACAAGTTCGAACTGAAAGGCTTCCGCCATGATCGGCCTCGTTGCTTCGCATGCGGCGCGGCGCGGGCATCAGCCCGGCGCGCCTTCTGTCAGGATTGGCCGACGCGGGGCCGGCGACCGCGGCACGCACCAAAACGCGCGCCGCAGGGATATTCGGATCAAGCGGCTTCGGCAGCCAGCTTCTGGGCCTTCTCGACCGCTTCCTCGATGGAACCGACCATGTAGAAGGCCGCCTCGGGAAGATGATCGTAGTCGCCGTCGCAAAGGCCCTTGAAGCCCTTGATGGTGTCTTCGAGCGACACGAGCTTGCCCGGCGAGCCGGTAAACACCTCGGCGACGAAAAA
>JBFHII010000111.1:0-7616 GCA_041596535.1 Breoghania sp.
CGGCGACTTCATCACGGCACCCGAGGTCAGCCAGATGTTTGGCGAGATGGTCGGCCTGTGGTGCCTGCAGACCTGGCTCGACATCGGCTGCCCGCAAACCCTGCGGCTCGTGGAAGCCGGGCCGGGCCGGGGCACGCTGATGGCCGATCTGCTGCGCGTGGCAACGGTGCGGCCGGAATTCGCCCGGGCGCTCAGCGTGCATCTGGTGGAAACCAGCCCGCGGCTGCGCGAGGCCCAGAAGACGACGCTGGCCGGCGCGCCCTGCCCCCTTACGTGGCACGACCGGATCGACGACGTGCCCGATGGACCGATGATCCTCGTCGCCAACGAATTCTTCGACGCGCTGCCGATTCGTCAATACGTCCGCGCCGACGGTGCCTGGCGTGAACGGATGATCGGGCTGGATGCCGCGACGAACGCCCTGCAATTCGGCATCGGCCCCGGCCGGCTCGACGAGGAAGAGCTGCCACAAACGCTTGCGGCGGCAAGGGACGGGACGGTGCTGGAAACCCAGCCGCTCGCCAACGCCATCGCGGCGACGCTGGGTACGCGCCTGGCCGCGAGCGGCGGCGCGGCGCTGATCATCGACTACGGCTATGTCGCCACCGCCGCCGGCGACACGCTGCAGGCAATCCGCAGGCACCAGTATGCGGACGTCCTGTCGCATTGCGGCGAGGCGGACCTGACCGCGCATGTGAATTTCGAGGCGCTGGCGCGGGCGGCCGCCCAGTCCGGCGCGCAGGCGCACGGCCCGATGACCCAGGGCGACTTTCTCCTCGCCATGGGTCTTCTGGAACGTGCAGGCGCGCTGGGATCCGGCAAGGATACCCGCACGCAGGAGCAGCTGAGAAGCGACGTCGAGCGGCTCGCCGGTCCCGATCAGATGGGACAGCTGTTCAAGGTGCTGGCGCTCTCCGCGCCCGGTGCCTCGCTGAAGCCGTTTGACAGCGCGCCCGCGCGCCCGCACCATCTGGCCCGATCGCGATAAGAAGCGCACAGGGATTGATCGGCGACACCATGATCACCGCAACGGCACTCGAGACGCATGACCGCGTCGCCCACGGCTTCTTCACGCGTCAAGGCGGGGTTTCCAGCGGCATCTACGGCAGCCTCAACATCGGCCTCGGGTCGGACGACGAGCGCGTCAACGTGCTTGAGAACCGCGCCCGGGCCGCAGCCCGTTTCGCTTTGCCCGCCGATCGTCTTCTGACCGCGCATCAGCATCATTCCGCCGATGTGCTTGCCGTCGAGCAGGCACCGTGGCCGGACGGCGCCGCGCCCAAGGGCGACGCCATGGTCACCGACCGTCCGGGGATTCTGCTGGGGATCCTGACGGCCGATTGCGGACCTGTGCTGTTTTCCGACAACGAGGCCGGCGTCATCGGCGCGGCCCATGCCGGCTGGCGCGGCGCGCTGACCGGCGTTCTCGAGGCAACGCTCGATGCCATGGAGCGCCTCGGCGCGCGACGGGAACGCGTCAGCGCCGTACTGGGCCCGACGATCTCGGCCGATGCCTACGAGGTGGGGGACGATTTCAAGGCCCGGTTCGAGGCGGATGATCCGGCAAACAGCCGCTTTTTCAGGCCGTCGGCACGCGCTGGCCACGCCATGTTCGACCTGCCGGGGTATATCCTCGCCCGGCTGGAGCGCGCCGGCACCGGCAGCGCCGAGAACCTCCGGCTGTGCACCTACGCGAACGAGGACGACTTCTATTCCTACCGGCGCACCACCCACCGCGGCGAGCCCGACTACGGCCGCCTGGTGTCCGCCATCACCCTCAGGGAGCGGAGTTGACCATGGCGTTGCATTTCGACAGGGCCGAGTTCCAAGGGCGCCTTGGCCAGGTGCAACAGGCGATGGAGGAACGCAATCTCGACGCGCTTCTGCTGTTCGCGCCCGAAAGCCACTACTGGCTGACCGGCTACGACACCTTCGGCTTCTGCTTCTTCCAGTGCCTGGTGCTGATGAAGGACGGGCATTTCATCCTGTTCACCCGCGCGCCGGACCTGCGCCAGGCCCACCACACATCGATCATCGAGGACATTCGCATCTGGATCGACCGAAGCGGAACCTCCCCCGTCGGCCAGCTGAAAGACATGCTCTTCGATCTCGACCTGCTGGGCACCCAGATCGGCGTCGAGTACGACACCCATGGGCTGACCGCGCGCAACGGCCGGCAGCTTGACGAGGCGCTGCGCAGCTTCGCCGAACTGAGCGACGCGTCGGACCTGATCGCGACGCTGCGCGCCGTAAAATCCCCCGCGGAGATCACCTACGTGCGCAAGGCGGCCGAACTGGCCGACGAAGCCTATCTGGCCGGCATCGAAAAGGTGCGGGCGGGCGCCAACGAAGGCGAGATCCTGGCGACCCTGCAGGCGACCGTGCTGGCCGGTGGCGGCGACTATCCGGGCAACGAGTTCATCATCGGCTCGGGCATGGACGCGCTGCTGTGCCGCTACAAGAGCGGCCGCCGGACGCTTGCGGCCAATGATCAGCTCACCCTGGAATTTGCAGGCGTCTATCGCCACTACCACGTCGCCCTGATGCGAACGGTGATTGTTGGCAAGCCCTCCGCGCGCCACCTCGAGTTGCACGCCGCCGCCTGCGCGGCGCTCGAGGCGGTCGAGGATGCCATGCGGCCGGGCCAGACCTTCGGTGACGTGTTCGACGCCCATGCCCGCGAGATGGATGCCCGCGACCTGCTGCCGCACAGGCTCAATGCCTGCGGCTATTCGCTCGGCGCGCGCTTCGCACCGAGCTGGATGGACTGGCCGATGTTCTATCGCGGCAACCAGACGGAGATCACCCCGAACATGGTGCTCTTTGCCCACATGATCCTGATGGATTCCGAGACCAACACCGCCATGACGCTGGGACGCACATACATCACCACCGAGGGCGCCCCCGAGCCCCTGTCCGATCTGCCGCTCGACCTGGCGGTGCGCTGATGCCGGACCGGCGGCTCAGGAACGGCGAGCCGCACGCGACGGTGCCCGACCTGTGGCAACATCCAACTGGATTTTGCGACACGGAGGGGATAGACAGGCCCCACCATGACCGGAATGGCGAGACAATGACCGCGAAACGATCCCTTGCGCGCGCTCCACTGGCAATGGCTGCGTCACCCGCGCCCTCCGCCGGCCCGTCCCCGAAATCGATGCTGATGCGCGCCGCCATCGCGGCCCTGCCACTGATGCTTGCCGGATGCGGCGGCATCACGCCGCCGGATTTCGTCGGCGTCCCGCAGCAGCCGGCGACCAGTCAGTCCGCCTCTTACGCAGCCCCGGTACCCGCCAGCGAGGCCAGCTTCGCCTTTGATCCGTTCTCGGGCGCACCGGGCAATACCATCGACAAGCTGAGCCGCAGGATCGGCGAGGAGGCGCGCAAGGAAAACCTCACGCTGGTGCGCCGGGTCGGCGCGCGCGCAACCTATCGGGTCAAGGGCCACCTCTCGGCGGTCGGCAGCAACACCGCCTCCACCATCCTTTATGTCTTTGATGTCTATGACGCGTCGGGCCGCCGGCTGCACCGGTTCAGCGGCCAAGAAACCAGCGACGCTACCAGCGCCGATCCCTGGGCAGGCGTCAGCAGCGAGTCGCTCGACCTCGTTGCGACACGCACCGTGCTCGCCCTCAAGGCCTGGCTCACCCGTGCGGAATCGTAACAAAACTTGCAAATTAGACGCCAAGGCGCCCGCGCAACGGTTGTCGGCGACCCGCTTGGTTGTTAAAACGCCGCCGCTTGGCACTGTTCCAAACGAATCCTGTACGGGATCACGCACAATCCCAGGTCACCACGCACAAAATCTCCAGCCGGCACCAACCAGCCGGCCGCCGCGTTGATGCTCCAGCGGCAAACATGAAGGATCGCGAGCAATGAAACTCGTCGCGGGAAACTCCAATCGCGCGCTCGCCGAAGAAATTTCCAAACATCTCGACGTTCCGCTTGCCGAATGCCAGGTACGCCGCTTCGCGGATCAGGAAATTTTCGTTGAAATCCAGGAAAACGTGCGCGGCGCGGATGTGTTTCTCATCCAGTCGACCAGTTTCCCCGCCAACGATCACCTGATGGAACTGCTGATCCTCATCGACGCCATGCGCCGGTCATCCGCGCGCCGCATCACCGCGGTGCTTCCCTACTTCGGATACGCCCGCCAGGACCGCAAACCCGGTCCGCGCACACCGATCTCCGCCAAGCTCGTTGCCAACCTGATCACCCACGCCGGCGCCCATCGCGTTCTCACGCTTGATCTTCACGCCGGCCAGATCCAGGGCTTCTTCGATATTCCCACCGACAACCTGTTCGCCGCGCCGGTGATGACCCGCGACATCAAGGAACGCTACAAGCCGGGCAGCGTGATGGTCGTCTCGCCGGATGTCGGCGGCGTGGTTCGCGCCCGCGCGCTCGCCAAGCGCATCGACGCGCCGCTGGCCATCGTCGACAAGCGCCGCGACAAGCCTGGCGAATCCGAGGTCATGAACATCATCGGCGATGTGTCGGGCCGCGACTGCATCCTGGTGGACGACATCGTCGATTCCGGCGGCACCCTGTGCAACGCCGCCGAGGCGCTGCTGGCCAAGGGCGCAACGTCGGTTGCCGCCTATATCACCCACGGCGTCCTGTCGGGCGGCGCGGTTGCCCGCATTTCCTCCTCCAAGCTCAAGGAACTGGTGATCACCAACTCCATCGAGACGACGGCGGCGGTCGAGGCGGCCCCCAACATCCGCGCGATCACCATCGCCCCGCTGATCGGCGAGGCCATCAACCGCACGGCACTGGAAAAGTCGGTCTCCAGCCTGTTTATCTGACCCGCCGATGGTCAGTGCGCAGGGCCCTGCCACTGGCTTTCGCGCGCGGCCGAAACCTGCGCCTTTTGCCGCCGCCGCCGGGCTTGCCGGAGGCGGCGGAACTGCTTGCGGTTTGGCCACAGAGGCACTATAAGCCTCGGCACGCGCCTACCCCCCTGGAGGAAGCGCGCAAGGGGCCGTAAGCACGGCCTCTTTTCATGAACCCCCTATCAAGGAGACAAGCCATGGCTCAGACCTACGAGCTTCAGGCAACGTCGCGCGATCGTGTGGGAAAGGGGTCCGCACGAGCTCTTCGCCGCGATGGCAAGATTCCCGCCGTGATCTACGGCGCAAACGAGCCCCCTCTTTCGATCGCCCTGCCGCTGAAGGAAACCACCCTTCAGCTGAACACCGGCGGCTTCCTGACCCATGTCGCGAACATCGACGTGGACGGCAAGAAGATCCAGGTCATCGCCCGCGACTACCAGCTCGACCCGGTGCGCGATTTCCTGGTGCATGTCGACTTCCTGCGCATCAGCGCCAAGTCGCGCATCGCCGTTGAAGTCCCGGTGCACTTCGAAAACGAGGAAGCGAGCCCCGGCATCAAGCGCGGCGGCGTGCTCAACATCGTTCGCCACACGGTGGAACTCGAGGCACCCGCGACCCAGATTCCGGAATCGATCTCCGTCGACCTGACCGGCCTGGACATCGGCGACTCGGTGCATATCTCGGCAGTGAACCTGCCGGACGGCGTCGAGCCGACCATCACTGACCGCGACTTCACCATCGCCACCATCGCCGCACCCGCGGGCCTCAAGGAAGAGCTCAAGGGTGAAGACGAAGACGGTGAAGAGACTGAAGAAGAAGGCACCGAAGAGTAGAACCGGCCTCGCGTCCACCCCGGACGTGGCCCCTTCTCTCAAGCCTCTTGAAGACAGCCGGCGCGCACCCAGGTGGCCTCACCGATCCGCGCGCCGGCCTCCCGTTGCGGAGGCGCTCGCGCTTTCGGATCACCGGACAGGCAGGAGACGGCCATGCAGGTCATTGTCGGGCTCGGCAATCCAGGTCCGAAGTACGAGCGGAATCGCCACAACATCGGCATGCTGGCCGTGGACGCCATCCACCGCCGGCATTCCGGCTTGAGCCCGTGGCGAAAGCGCTTCCAGGCCGAGGTCTCGGAAGGAATGATTGCCGGGCACAAGGTGCTTCTCGTCAAGCCGATGACCTTCATGAACGAGTCCGGACGCGCGGTCGGCGAGGCACTGCGCTTCTACAAGCTTTCCGCCGACGACGTCAGCGTGTTCTACGACGAACTCGACCTGCCGCCGGCAAAGGTCCGGATCAAACGCGCGGGCGGTGCGGGCGGCCACAACGGCATCCGCTCCCTGGACGCACACATCGGCAAGGACTATCGCCGCGTGCGCCTGGGCATCGGGCATCCCGGTGCCAAGGAACGGGTCACGGGCCATGTGCTGGGCGATTTTGCGAAACCCGATGCCGCCTGGCTGGATCCCCTGCTCGACGCCATCGCCGACGACATCGCCCTGCTTCTCGACGACAAGGAAAGTGCCTTCATGAACCGGCTTCACCGGGCGGTCGAGCCCGAGGGCACGGACAAGAAGGCCGGCCGCAAGGCAGACAAGGCGGCACCGAAAACCGAAACAGCGACGACAGGAACAAAGGCGCCGCAGGTGACCACCGTCACAGCAACGCCGGATCAATCGAAAAAGGGACCGCTCGCCGCCGGGCTTGAGCGCCTGCTTGGAATCAAAAGGGACAGCTAAATGGGATTCAAGTGCGGCATCGTCGGCCTGCCGAATGTGGGCAAGTCGACGCTATTCAACGCTCTGACCAAGACCGCCTCGGCTCAGGCCGCGAACTATCCGTTCTGCACCATCGAGCCGAACACCGGCGAGGTGGGCGTACCGGACGAGCGGCTCGCCAAGCTTGCCAAGGCGGGCGGCTCCGCAAGCATCATTCCCACCCGGCTGAGCTTCGTCGATATCGCCGGCCTGGTGCGCGGCGCCTCCAAGGGCGAGGGTCTTGGCAACCAGTTCCTGGCCAATATCCGGGAAGTCGATGCGATCGCCCATGTGCTGCGCTGTTTCGATGACGGCGACATCACCCACGTGGAGGGCAAGATCGATCCGGTCGCCGACGCCGACACGGTGGAAACCGAACTGATGCTCGCCGACATGGACAGCCTGGAGCGCCGCGTCACCGCGATGCGCAAGAAGGCGCAGGTCGGCGACAAGGAAGCCAAGGCGGTGCTGCCGCTGATGGACGGCGCGCTGGCGCTGCTGAAGGAGGGAAAGCCCGCCCGCATGCTGGACGTGGCGGACGACGAGCGCGCGGCCTTTGACGCCCTCAACCTGCTGACCTCCAAGCCCGTCCTCTACGTCTGCAACGTGGACGAGGACTCCGCGGGCACCGGCAACGCCTACTCCGAGGCCGTAAAAGCCAAGGCGGCAGCCGAAGGCGCCGGCGCGGTGGTGATCTCGGCGGCGATCGAGGCGGAAATCGCGCAGCTCGACGACGAGGAGGCGCGCGAGTACATGGAGAGCATGGGGCTCGAGGAGCCCGGCCTCGACCGGCTGATCCGCTCCGGTTACGACCTGCTCGGCCTGATCACCTATTTCACGGTCGGCCCGAAGGAAACCCGCGCCTGGACGATCACCAAGGGAACCAAGGCGCCGCAGGCGGCGGGCGTCATCCATTCCGATTTCGAGCGCGGCTTCATCCGCGCCCAGACCATCGGTTATGACGACTACATCGCCTGCAACGGCGAGGCGAAGGCCAAGGAAACCGGCAAGGCGCGCGACGAGGGCA
>JBFHII010000112.1:0-7612 GCA_041596535.1 Breoghania sp.
CAACCGTCGCAGTGGATGATCGGGATCGGGCAGCCCCAGTAGCGCTGGCGCGAGATGCCCCAGTCGCGCAGCCGGTAGTTGACCTGGCGCACGCCCTGCGGCGCGCCGTCGACGGTACGCGATTCAAGCCGGCTGGCGATCTCTTCCTTGGCATCGACGATCGCCATGCCATCGAGAAAGTCGGAATTGAAGATCGTGCCTTCGCCCACATAGGCCTCGTCGCCGATCGTGAAGTCTTTCGGGTCGGCGCCTTCTGGCAGCACCACCGGGATGACCGGCAGGCCGTACTTGTGGGCGAAATCCAGATCGCGCTGGTCGTGGCCCGGGCAGGCGAAGATCGCGCCGGTGCCGTAATCCATCAGGATGAAGTTGGCGACATAGACCGGCAGCTCCCGCTCGGGATCGAACGGGTGCCTGACTGTGAGTCCGGTGTCGAACCCCTTTTTCTCCGCCGTCTCGATGGCCGCGGCCGTGGTGCCGATGCGGCGGCAGTCCTCGACGAAGGCCTGGAGCTCGGGATTGTCTTTCGCCAGCGCGGCGGTCACCGGGTGATCCGGCGACAGGCCCATGAAGCTGGCGCCGAACAGCGTGTCCGGCCGCGTGGTGAAGATTTCAAGCGTGGTGTCGCCGTTGGGCGCCGGCGCCGTGAACTCGAAGCGCACCCGCAGGCCTTCCGACTTGCCGATCCAGTTCTTCTGCATCAGCCGCACCTTGTCCGGCCAGCGGTCGAGCGTGTCGAGCGACTCCAGCAGATCGGGGGCGAAGGCGGTGATCTTGAAGAACCACTGGGTCAGCTCGCGCTGCTCCACCAGCGCGCCGGAGCGCCAGCCGCGGCCGTCGATCACCTGCTCGTTGGCCAGCACCGTCATGTCGACGGGGTCCCAGTTCACCTTGGCGTTGCGGCGGTAGGCGAGACCGGCTTCGAGAAAATCGAGAAACAGCTTCTGCTGCTGGGTGTAGTATTCCACGTCGCAGGTGGCGAACTCGCGGTTCCAATCGAGCGACAGGCCCATGGACTGCAGCTGGCCGCGCATCGAGGCGATGTTCTGGTAGGTCCAGTCCTTGGGGTGCACCTTGTTCTGCATGGCGGCGTTTTCCGCCGGCATGCCGAAGGCGTCCCAGCCCATCGGGTGCAGCACGTTGAAGCCGCGTGCGCGCTTGTAGCGGGCCACCACGTCGCCCATGGCGTAATTGCGCACGTGGCCCATGTGGATGCGCCCGGACGGATAGGGGAACATCTCCAGCACATAGTATTTGGGTCGCGGATCGTCATTGTCGGTCGTGAAGACGTTGTTGTCGGTCCAAATCTTCTGCCACCGGGCTTCCGCCTCGCGTGCGTTGTATCGCTCGCTCGCCATTTATGTCGCCGTTTTCTCTATGTCTCAGGAGGAGTTCGTTGGCGGACAGTCACCAGAAATAACCCGCCGGGTCAACTGAAACAGACCATGCAAGGGGTTGAAATTGCGTTCAAGCCGGCGCATGTCGGCAGGATCCGAACGAAGTTGCGAAAGATCCCGCCGATGACCGACGCCGCCAGCCGCCTCGCCGAGGTGAAATCCAGGATCCTCGAGGCGGAGCGCGAAGCCGGCCGGCCGGAAGGTTCCGTGACGCTCGTCGCCGTCTCGAAAACCTTCGACATCGAGCATATCGAGCCGGTGATTGCGGCCGGGCAGCAGGTGTTCGGCGAAAACCGCGTCCAGGAGGCGCAGTCCAAGTGGCCGACCCTCCGGCAGCGTCACGACGGCATCGAGCTGCATCTGATCGGTCCGCTGCAATCCAACAAGGCCAAAGACGCAGTGGCGCTGTTCGACGTGATCCACACCATCGACCGCGACAAGATCGCCAGGGCGATCAAGGCGGAGATCGAGGCGCAGGGCCGCACGCCAGCGTTGTTCATCCAGGTCAACACCGGCGGCGAACCGCAGAAGGCCGGCGTGCTGCCGGCCGATGCCGATGCGTTCATCAAACGCTGCCGCGACGAACTCGGCCTGTCGATCAGGGGTCTGATGTGCATCCCGCCGGCCGATGAGAACCCGGGGCCGCATTTCGCGCTGCTGCGCAAGATCGCGGAGCGCAACGGCCTCGAGGAGCTGTCGATGGGCATGTCGGGTGATTTCGACATCGCGGTGGCCTTCGGCGCCACGCACGTGCGCGTCGGCAGCGCGATCTTCGGCACCCGCGACTATCCCGCCTGAGACAGCTCAGCGGCCCTTCGCATGGGCCAGCCTGTCGATCAGGCTGTCGAAATGGCCGGCGATCTGCACCTCATCGAACGGGCCGGTCGCGAAAAGCTGCAGGTTGAGGATTCCGTCCACCGCGAGAAAGGCGATGATCGCCAGGTCCGGGTCATCGCTTTGCGATTCGATCTCGGCGATCAGGCGGCGGCGATACGCGCGCACCGGATCGAGCAATGCCGGTTCTTCCACGATGGCCGAGAGAAACCCCTGGGCCGGGTTCTTTCCGTTGGAAAGCTTGGCGCGAAACGCCAGCATGTAGGCGCGAATCAACGCATTCGGCCGTCCATCCGCGGATGTTTGCGCGTAGGCCGCATTGCTCGCCTTCTCGAGCGTATCCATGTGGCGCGCGATCATGGCTTGCAGCAGCGCGGATTTGGAGGCGAAGTGATAGAGCAGGCCGCCTTTCGAAACGCCCGCGCTTTCGGCGACGGCATCCAGCGAAATCTTGCCGCCGCTCTCGCTCTGCGCGACGGCGATCGCCGCGTCGATGATGCGCTCGCGCGCGTTGACGCGCCGCTTCGGCGCGCAGGCCTTGTTTGTCTTTTCGGTCACGGTGTCGGGGAATCCTTGTCGCAGGGCGCCACGCCCCTGCGTTTCCGTCATTCTTCGGCTTGACTTTACCGTCTGGACGGTAAAGTAATCAACCCCAGCAGCAGAGCACTGTCCATACTTCCTCCCGGACCAGCATTGCGTCTCCGGCGGCTTGGTGCCGGGAGACGCGACCACTGCAGCGAAACAAGCCGGGACGGTTCCGCGCGGGCATGGCCATGTCCTGTCCGGACGGGACCTTCGGGTGGTTCCCGTTGGGGGCAGGCGGCGCGCGACGCGGTTCACGGACCGCAGCGTCTGCCCGCAGCCAGTTTTGTGTGTTCAGGTGTGTGCATTTTAACGTCCTTGAGGTAATCGAGGCTTCAAATCCGGAGCGGGCGCCCTGTGCGCCGCAGCATCTGTCGTTGTCCGACATAGGCCGGCCGTCATGGCTGGAGGGTTCATGATCAAGCGTTTCATTCTTGCAATCATCCTGATTGCTCTCGTTTCCGGCGGCCTCGTCGGGTTCAATCTCTTCCGCGCCCAGAAGATCGAGGAGTTCTTTGCGAACCGCCAGGCTCCGGTCGTCAATGTCTCCACCCTCACGGTGAAGCCGGAGGTCTGGAAGCCGGGAATCGAGGCCATCGGCACGATCGCCGCCCGCCAGGGCGTGGATGTTGCCTCGCGCGCCGCCGGTGTGGTGACCGCAATTTCGTTCGAGTCCAATCAGGACGTCGAGAAGGGCGCGCTTCTCGTGCAGCTTGACGACGAGGTCGAGCAGGCCGACCTGATTGCGGCCAAGGCCAACGTCAAGCGGGACGAGGAGGCGCTCAACCGCTCGACACAGCTGTCCGATCGCGGTTTCAGCTCCACGTCGTCGCTCGACAACGCGAAGGCGGCGCTCGACGCGTCGCGCTCCCAGATGGAACGCGTGCAGGCGCAGATCAGCCAGAAGAAGATCGTCGCGCCGTTCTCCGGCACGATCGGCATTCCGCGCATCGACATCGGCCAGTATCTTCCGGTCGGATCGGTGATCGCGACGTTGCAGGATCTCAAGACCTTGAAGGTCGATTTCTCGGTCAACGAGCAACGCTTCGCGCAGCTCAAGATCGGCCAGCCGATCGCGGTCGGGGTGAGCGAAGCCGACCTGGCCTATCGCGGCAAGATCACCGGCATCGATCCGAAGATCGATCCGTCCTCGCGGCTCGTGGCGGTGCAGGCGGAATTCGAGAACACCGACGGCGCGCTGCGTCCGGGCCAGTTCGTCTTCGTGCGCGTTGAACTGCCGGAGGAAGACGCCATCGTCGCGCTGCCGCAGACCGCGGTCGTGCAAAGTCTCTATGGCACTTATGTCTTCGTGGTCGATGAGGCCAAGCCGGCGACTGCGGCGGATTCCGGAGAGACGCCGGGTGCGGCGAAGCCTTCGGAGGCCGGCAAGGCGGATGATGCGAAGAAGCTCGTATTGCGCCAGGTTTTCGTGAAGATCGGCCGCAGCAATGCGGGCCGGATCGAGATCATCGACGGTTTGAAGGCCGGCGATCAGGTTGTCACCGCGGGTCAGAACAGGCTCTCGGCCGGCAGCGCGGTGCGGATCGACAACACGATCGACCCCGCCGCGGCGGCGACCAAGCCGGGAGCATAATCGTGAATTTTTCAGAGATCTTCATCCGGCGCCCGGTGCTGTCCACCGTGGTCAGCCTGCTGATCCTGCTGCTCGGCGCGCAGGGGATTCTCAACATGTCGGTGCGGCAGTATCCGAAGATCGACGAGACGGTGATCACCGTGTCGACGATCTTTCCCGGTGCCGGCGCCGATCTTGTCCAGGGCTTCATCACGACGCCGATCGCCAAGGCGGTCGCGGCGGCGGAAGGCGTCGACTATGTGACGTCGAAGAGCACGCTGGGCCTGTCGACCGTCTCCGTCAACATGCGGTTGAACTCCGATCCGGACAAGGCGCTGACCGAGGTCATCGCCAAGGTTCAGCAGGTGCGTGGGCAATTGCCGACCGATGCCGAAGATCCGGTGATCCAGAAGGGCACCGGCCGGTCGTTCGCGATCATGTATCTGTCGGTGCTGTCCGAGAACATGTCGCCGCAGCAGATCACTGAGTTCGTCTCCCGCGTGATCCAGCCGCAGCTGTCGATCGTCGATGGCGTTGCCAATGCCGAGATCCTCGGCAACCAGACGTTCGCCATGCGTATCTGGATCGACCCGGTGCGGCTGGCGTCGCGCGCGGTGACCGCCGCGGAGGTTCTCGCCGCAATCCAGCAGGCCAACTTCCTTTCGGCGCCCGGCAAGACCGAGAACGAATACGTCGCCTACACGATCGAGACAAAGACGACGCTGCAGACGCCGGAAGCCTTCGGTGCCCTGCCGGTGCGCTCGAACGGCGACGAGGTCGTGCGGTTGCGCGATGTCGGTACCGTGGAGCTGGGCTCCGAAAGCACCGACGTGCGCGTGTCGTTCAACGGCAAGCAGGGCGTGTTCCTCGGCATCATGCCGACGCCCTCGGCCAATCCGCTCGATACGGCGGCCGGGGTGCGGGCCGAACTGCCGCGTCTCGTCGACAGCCTGCCCGACGGCATGGAAATGACCGTCGTCTACGATTCGACGAAGTTCATCTCCGCTTCCATCGAGGAAGTGTTCAAGACCATCGGCGAGGCCGTGGTTATCGTCATCCTGGTGATCCTGCTGTTCCTGGGCTCGTTCCGGGCGGTTCTGATCCCCATTGTGACGATCCCGCTGTCGCTCATCGGCGTGTGCTTCTTCCTGTGGGGGCTCGATTACTCGCTCAACACCCTGACGCTGCTGGCGATGGTGCTGGCCATCGGACTGGTGGTGGATGACGCCATCGTGGTGGTGGAAAACATCCACCGGCATCTGGAGGAGGGGCTCAAACCGTTGAATGCCGCGATTGTCGGCATGAAGGAGATTTTTGGGCCGGTGGTCGCGATGACCATCACGCTGGGCGCGGTCTATGCGCCCATCGGCTTCACGCAAGGGGTGACCGGCGCGCTGTTCCGCGAGTTCGCCTTCACGCTGGCCGGGGCGGTGTTCATCTCCGGCTTCGTCGCGGTGACCCTGTCGCCGATGATGTCGGCGCGGCTCCTGTCGGCGAATGCCAGCCGTTTCCAGACGTTTGTCGACCGCGTGTTCACCTGGCTGGCGGGCTGGTACGGCCGCAGGCTGTCGTCGTCGCTGAACTACAAGCCGGTGACGCTGATGGTCGTGATTGCGCTCATGGCGACTTCGGGCTTCCTGTTCGTGAACACCAGCAGCGAGCTTGCGCCCGACGAGGACCAGGGCGCGCTGTTCGCCGTGGTAACCGCGCCGCAATATGCGACGTCCAACTACACGCAGCTCTACACCAACCAGTTCTACGGGCTGACCGATGACGTGCCCGGCGTCGACGCCCGCTTCCAGATCGTCGGCACCGGCTCGACCAACTCCGCCTTTGCCATCTGGGCGCTGAAACCCTGGGGCGAGCGTGAGCAGACCCAGGCCGAGATCAAGGCGATGATCCAGCCGAAACTTTCGCAGTCGACCGGCGTGGAGGCCTTTGTGTTCTCGCCGCCCTCGCTTCCCGGTTCCGGCGGCGGCCTGCCGATCCAGCTGGTGCTGCAGACGACGGGCCCGGCGGATCAGGTCTACGAGGTGGCCGAAACCGTGCGCAAGAAGGCCATGGCCTCGGGCAAGTTCATCGTGGTGCAGAACTCGATGTCGTTCGAGAAGCCGCGGGCGATCGTGCTGATCGACCGGGAACGCGCCGCGGCGCTGGGCGTGCCCATCGCCACCATCGGCCAGACGCTGAACATCCTGGTCGGCAACGCCTCGGTCTCGAAGTTCGATCGCGAGGGCCGGGCCTACGACATCATTCCGCAGGTCAACGCCGACTACCGCCTGAATCCCGAGCAGCTGGGCCAGTTCTACGTGCGCTCGGCCAGCGGCGACATGGTGCCGCTGTCCTCGGTGGTCAGTGTCGACCGGGATGCGACCGCCGCCGCCGTCGAGCAGTTCAACCAGCTCAACTCGGCGACGCTGTCGGCGCTGCCGCTGCCCACGGTGACCACGGGCGAGGGTCTTGCGACCCTGCGCGAGATCGCGGCCGCCGAAATGCCGGCGGGCTTCTTCGAGGATTTCGCGGGCCAGTCACGGCTGGAGGTGCAGCAGGGCAACTCGATCCTCATCGCGTTCGCGATGGCCATCGTGGTGATCTACCTGGTGCTGGCGGCGCAGTTCGAGAGCTTCCGCGACCCCTTCATCATCATGATGTCGGTGCCGCTGTCGATCTTCGGCGCCCTGGTGCCGCTCAACCTCGGCCTGGGCACGCTGAACATCTACACCCAGGTGGGTCTGATCACCCTGGTGGGGCTGATCACCAAGCACGGGATCCTGATGGTGGAATTCGCCAATGCCCAGCGCGAGCTGCACGGCATGAGCAAATCCGAGGCCATCGTGGAAGCGGCGCGCGAGCGTCTGCGGCCGATCCTGATGACCACCGCGGCCATGGTGCTGGGCGTGCTGCCGCTGGTGGTGGCGGAAGGCGCGGGCGCCGCAGCGCGCTATTCCATCGGCCTGGTGATTTCCTCGGGGCTTTCCGTGGGCACGCTGTTCACGCTGTTCGTGGTGCCGATGTTCTACATGTACATCGGTCATGCCGACAGGGTGGCCGACCCGGAGATGGATGCGGCGCCGGCGGCCGAGCCGCACAAGGCGTAAACGGCACAAGCCAACATCCGGCGTCCGGGTTTTTGCCCGGGCGCCATTTTTTTGGGAATGCAAGAAACAGTGCCTTGAAAACGCAAAAAGCCGCCGGAAACCGGCGGCTTTTTTGATGCCATTTCTCA
>JBFHII010000113.1:0-7557 GCA_041596535.1 Breoghania sp.
CCCCCCGCCTTTCTCTCGTTTCAAGGAGAGATGTCGAGGTGGCGCCCGGGTGCCTGCGCCCGCCCGCCGCTCCCGCCTTCCACGCGGTGCTTACAGTTCCACAACCACCTTGCCGATGGCCTGGCCGCTGATGAGGCGGGCATAGGCCTCGCCGACCTCGGCGAAGCCGAATTTCTTTTCGTCCAGCAGCGGCTTCAATGCGCCCGCGTCCGCGCGTTCGGCCAGCGTTGCGAGAATGGCCCCGTGCTCCTCGCGTCTGTGGTCGTGCAGCATCGGCAGCAGCATGAACACCACGTGCAGCGACAGTCCCTTGAAGTGAACCGGCGACAGGTCCAACTCCAGCAGCGACACGGTGGTGGCGACATGGCCGTTGAGGGTTGCCGCTTCAAAGGAGTTCGTCAGGTTGGCCCCGCCCACGCTGTCGAAGACAACGTCGAAGCCGGTGCCGCCGGTGTGTTTGGCGACATAATCGGCGACCGTCTCGGTCTTGAAATCGATTGACGTGGCTCCGAAGCCTTCGATCACCTTTGCCTGGTCGCTGCCCGTGCCCGTCGCGAAGACCTCGGCACCGGAATGCCGGGCAAGCTGCAGCGCGAGGTGGCCGACGCCGCCCGCGCCGCCGTGAACCAGAACCTTTTGCCCCGCGCGAACCCCCGCCCGCGTCAGACCTTCGTAAGCCGTGATGCCGACCAGCGGGATCGCGGCGGCCTCGCGCATGGAGAGCGTCTTGGGCTTGTGCGCGATCAGCCGAACGTCGGCCGGCATGTACTCCGCGAGCGCGCCTTGCAGGCCGGCCAGTCCGCCGGCGCAGCCATAGACTTCATCACCCGGGGCGAAGGTCGTGACGCCGGGACCCACCTCCACGACCGTCCCTGCGAAATCCATGCCGAGCACGGCCGGAAGATCCGGCGCGAACGGCAGGTTCTCCTGCCCCACGCTGCGGATCATCGTATCGACGGTGTTGATGCTCGTCGCGGCGACCCGAACCAGAACGTGCCCTGCCTGAACGGCCGGCGTCGGCAACTCGGCGGGCACGAATTCGGCCGCCTCTCCGTATGCGTTGAGAACCATCGCTTTCATCTGAGTGCTCCATGGCAGGTGTTGATGGAGCAGATGTATGTTTATTGATTTTTGGGATAAATGGCGGATATTTGAAAATAGTATTCGTGAATTCTATATAATGGTGCGGCGGCAGCCCCGGAATTATCCGCCGCCGGGCGCGCCAATGAGGTCATCGATGCCGCGCATGACGGCACGCACGTGTGCCGCGTCACTTGCTGCGCCGTGCGGCGCCGCGAAGCGGCCCGCGTCGTTGTCGAAATACTTGCCCGAGGCCTGCGCGAAGGATGGATCCAGCGCGGCCTTGCAAAGAATCTCGGCGCCGACGCTCAGGTCGTTTCCGGCGATGCCGAAGCCTTCCTTCACCATCTTGGACGCCAGAAGCGAGCCGGGGTTCACCGCGACGGCCACCGGGCCCTCGGGCAGTTCCCTGGCGAGTTCCTGCGTCCAGATGGTGATGGCGAGCTTGCTCTGGGAATAGGCGCTCATGTCGTCAAGTTGGGTGCGGCCCGCCAGGGCCTCCGGGTCAACGGGCGCCTGCGCGGCGGAGGACAGGTTCACGATGCGGCCCTCCCTTGGAATGATCGGCAACAGGCGGCGGGTGAGGACGTAGGGCGCGAGCGTATTGACGACGAACCGGACATCAAGCCCGTCGGGCGTCGTGGTCTGCGCCGTCTTCAGCACGCCCGCATTGTTGATCAGCACATCCAGCCGGTCATGCTTCTCCAGGATCGTTGCTGCCAGCGTCTCGACGTCCGGCAGGCGCGACAGGTCGGCAACGTAGCTCTCGGTCGTTCCGCCGACCTCGCCGGCCGCGGCCTCCAGCTTCGCCGCGTTGCGGCCGTGCAGCAGGACGGTATGACCGTTTGAGGCCAGCATCTTCGCGGTCAGCAGGCCGATGCCGTCGGTCGATCCGGTGATGAGTATGGTCTTGGGCATGGTCTTGGGCATTGTGTTCCTTCCTCGATGTCGGGCCGCTGTCGCGGCATCGGTCGGACCTGGTCAATAGCGTACCAGCGTGCGGCTCTCGATGCTCTTGCGGCCCGGACATCGTGCCGGAACACAGACTAATGATTGAAAAAAATATAAGAATACCGCATTTTTGGCTTCAGAATTCGCGTTTTGGATATAATGACATGGATACCGAAAGCCTCCGTCTCTTCGTCCTGGCGGCGGAGAAACTGAACATCAGCGCGGCGGGCCGGGAGCTGGGCATGGCACCCGCCGTTGCAAGCGCGCGCCTCGCGAAACTGGAGCATGGTCTGGGAGCGGATCTGCTGCATCGCTCGACCCGCAAGGTGGCCCTGTCGCTGGAGGGCGCCGAATTCCTGCCCTATGCCCGGGAAATGCTGGCGCAGGAAAACGCGGCGCTCGCCGCACTTGGCAAGGGAAACCCGCAAGCCACGGGTACCTTGCGCTTTGCGGCCCCGAGCACCTTCGCGCAGCTCTACATCGCGCCGATCGTGCCGGAATTCCTCGACATGCACCCGGGCATCACGCTCGATCTCCGGCTTTCGGACGTGCAGTTCGATCTGATCGAAGGCAGTTTTGACCTGGCCTTGCGCAACACGGCGCTCGCGGACACCGCGCTGAAGGGCCGCAAGCTGGCGGAGGACAAGCGGATCCTCTGCGCGTCGCCCGATTACCTTCGCGAGCATGGCATGCCGTCTCATCCGGACGATCTCGCCAGGCACCGGCTGGTCGCCTTCCGCGAGCAGACAACCAGGCCGCTCGTGGCGCCGGATGGACGGCAAGCGGAGTTTGATCTGCGCAAGTCGAACTCCCGCCTCATCGTCGACGACGGGCTCAGCCAGAAGATCGCGACGCTCGCCGGGGCAGGCATCTCGATCAATTCACTGTGGAGCGTCCATGCGGAAATCGCCGATGGCCGGCTGATCCGCGTCCTGCCGGATTTCGAGGTCGCCGACCGGTCGGTGCTTTGGCTGGTCTACCCGAAAGCCAATGTCCTCTCCGCCAAGGTCCGGGTGTTCATGGACTTCCTGCTGGATCGCGTCGGACGGTCGCCGATCTGGGCGTGACACCGCCCGTATCGCCGCCGATGCCGGCGATCAAAACGCGCGTCGACAATCCTTGAAAAAGCGATCAAATCGACATCAACAACTCTGCAAAATCACTGAAAATGATGAGCGTCTGTTGAAGACCGGCGGGACGGGTAAAATACGGCGGATAATGTCCTGATACAGGCGCCTGCTGCGCGGCATGCTTGGGATCCGCGCGCCACCGGCGGGCATGCGGATCCCAAGTTGTCTTCCTGTAAGCCTATGATCGGAATGGCTTATTCGTATTCCGGCCCGCGCGGACTGTACGGCTTGGTTTCCTTCCAGACCCGCATCAGCGCCTCCAGGTCCGCGTCCGGCTTCTCCGGCAGGGCGATGCGCAGGCTGACCATCAGGTCGCCGCGGCCGCCGTCCTTGTTTGGCATGCCCTTGCCCTTCAGCCGCAGGGTCTTGCCCCCGCTGGAATTGGCGGGAATGTTCAATTCCACAGCGCCTTCCAGCGTCGGCACGCGCACCTTGCCCCCGAGCACCGCCTCATAGAGCGTCACCGGCAGCTTGAGCCGCAGGTTGCTGCCTTCGGGGGTGAACAGCGGGTGGCGGGCGAGCACGATTTCCACCATCGCGTCGCCGGGCTGGCCGCCGGCCGGGCTCGCATGTCCTTGGCCCTTCAGGCGAATCTGCTCGCCGGGCTGGGTGCCCGCGGGGATCTTCACGTCCACGGTCTTGCCGCTGGGCAGCGTCACCCGCGCCTTGCCGCGATGCACCATGTCCTCCAGCGTGACCCGGGCGAGAAGCGTGATGTCTTCCCCGCGCGGCCGCGGCTGGGCGCTCGTGCGCTGGCCGCCGGGATGTGCCCGTCCGCCTCCGCCGGCGAAGCCGCCGAGAATGTCGCTCAGGATGTCCTCGAACCCGCCGCCGCCTGGAGCGCCTGCGGTCGAGAACCGGTGGCTGCGCGTGCCCTGCGCCCCACCGCCGCCGAAACCGCCAAAGCCTTCAAATCCCTGGAATTTTTCCTTGCCTTCGGCGTCGATCGCGCCGCGGTCGAACTGCGCGCGCTTTTCCTTGTCGCCGATGATTTCATAGGCCTGGTTGGCTTCGGAGAATTTTTGCTGCGCCTGTTCGTTCCCGGCGTTCTGGTCCGGGTGGTACTTCTTCGCCAGGGTGCGAAAGGCTCGCTTGATTTCCGCCTCGGACGCCGTGGGCGAGACGCCGAGAACCTCATAAGGATTTCGCATGGTCGGAACCGCTGTCTGTGTGGCGCGCCGTGTGTCCGGCGCAAATTTGCACCAGATATGGGGCCATTGGGAAAAAAATGCCAGTGGCTGCGGCTATATGTCGATGCCGTTCGCGGTTTTACCGGGAATGCGGCGGTCGCATGCGTGTGGGGAGGCGGCCGGAACCGCGCCGGAATCCGGAAACGCGGTTAGGAGTCGGCCGGTTCGAGCACGGTGACGTGCCAGTTGTTGAAACTGTCCGGGCACGCCATGCCGGTGTAGTTGCGCAAGCCCTCGATGGTGTTGGCCGACGTGGTGAACCGCGCGCAGCCGCGGTTTCCCGCGGGATCGGCCTCGACCAACTCGGTGATCGTGCCGCGGTTGCCGGTTTCAGGATTGACCCACGCCAGCGGCACCACGCTGTCCGCCTCGGTGGGGTTTTCGGGCAGCACCGCGACGATGCGCTGGCGATCGCTCATGGTGACGTCGAGATCGGCGGTGTTGCCGATGTTGCCGGTCAGGTCGATCGGTGCGTTGATGTCGCTGGTGCCATCGGCCCCACTCAGCGGAATTGCGATTCCCGCACAGCCCGCCAAAGCACTGGCGGCAAGAGTCGCGATCACCAGCCCGCAAAGGGTGCTTCGATAGTGGCGCAATCCATGCGAGCGGCTATAAGACGTCGGAGAGGATCGGTTCATTCTCTGCCAACCTGTTTACTCAAAATACACTCGAAAACCGGAAAAAAGCCCCGATGTCCGACACCGCTGATAATCCGTCACAAGCGTTAACAAAGGATGATTTTACGGCCGCCGGTGAGCCGTTCCGCGTGTTTGCCGAGTGGCTTGCGGAAGCGGAAGGCGCCGAATTGAACGATCCCACGGCGATGGCGCTGGCCACCGTCGATGCGGACGGCATGCCGAACGTGCGGATGGTCCTGTTGAAGCATGCGGACGAGGAAGGCTTTGTATTCTATACGAATTTCGAGAGCCAGAAGGGCCAGGAAATCCTCGGTGCCGGCAAGGCCGCACTCTGTTTCCACTGGAAGTCGTTGCGCCGCTCGGTGCGGGTGCGCGGCCTCGTGACGCCGGTTTCCGGCGCCGAAGCCGATGCCTATTATGCGTCACGCGCCCGCGGCAGCCGCATCGGCGCCTGGGCCTCCAAGCAGTCGCGACCGCTGGAAAGCCGCTTCGCTCTTGAGAAGGAAGTCGCCCGGTATACCGCGAAGTTCGGTATCGGCGACATTCCGCGCCCGGAGTACTGGTCGGGCTTCCGCCTTGTGCCGCTGGCGATCGAGTTCTGGCAGGACCGGCCGTTCCGTCTGCACGACCGCATCCGCTTCACCCGTGACGGGGCAGGGGACGCCTGGAGCACCCAGCGGCTGTATCCGTAGCCTGCCGGTCGCGCGCGAAGATCTCCCATTCAGGATTGTGATTTTCCATGGAGGGTTCGGTTTTTCAGCCTGCGATCGCCGGCTTCTTCCTGGGGGCCAGCCTGATCATTGCGATCGGCGCGCAGAACGCGTTTCTGTTGCGGCAGGGGCTGCTGCGGCAGCACGTGCTGTTGCTGGTGATGATCTGCGCCGTGTCGGATGGTCTGCTCATCGTCGCGGGCGTCGCGGGACTGGGCTCCTTCGTACGCGCCACACCCTCGCTGCTGCCGATCGTGACGCTCGCCGGCGCCGCGTTCCTGCTGGTCTATGGCGCATTGGCGCTGCGCCGTGCGTTTCATCCCGGCGCATTGTCGGGCGCGGGCGCCGGGACGACGCGGTGGATGCCGGCGGCGCTCACCTGCCTGACGCTGACCTGGGCCAATCCGCATGTCTATCTGGATACGGTGGTGCTGATCGGTGGGCTGTCGGCGCGCTACGGTGACGCGGGACGGCTTGCCTTCGGCGCCGGCGCGGTTGCCGCCTCGTTCGTCTGGTTCTTCGTGCTCGGATACGGCGCGCGGCTGCTGGCACCGGTCTTCGCCCGTCCGGTGGCCTGGCGCGTTCTCGACGTGGCGATCTGCGCGATCATGTGGACGCTGGCCGGCCGCTTGCTTTGGGATCTCTTCTAGACGCGCGTGATCCGGCGATGCCCGAGGCGCACCGGCCCAAACCCACCTGCCGGCGGAAGCCCGCGGCCATTCGCACCGCAGCGTCCGTCGTTCGAAAGAGATCCAAGGCAATTCTCGCGCGACAGATCCACAGCCATGGAGCGCGGCGCAATGCCCGCCGCATCAGTCGCACCCAAGCGCTTGCCGATCGGGAACACAGGCCCCATCGACGGGAAATCGCTCGAGAATCAAAGCACTGAACGCAGTCTCTTTGGCCAGACCGCTCCGATCTGGCCCGACCGTGTTCTAGCCCGCGCTTCTTACCTTGCGCTTCTGCGCATCAACGGTCTTCTGGCAATACGCAGCGGCATTCACCGCTTGAATGCCGACCGGCTTGTAGAGCTGATCGAGATCCGGCTTTTCCTCGGCCTTCGTCTGGCTGCCGTCACTTGATTTCTGCATTGTCTTAACTCACCACGTGACGCGCCGGCTTCCTGTCCGGTCGCATCGGGTTTGCCCAAACACGGGCATCATCGAGGCTCGAATGTCCGTCTGCGGGTCTCCCACCGCGCGACGGTTTCACAAGCGCCTCATGTCGTATGCCGGCAATGTTTCCATTTACGCAGCCGGACACACGTTTGACCGCTGATGCAGCCAGCATCGCCTTCGCCCGGAGCCCAGAAACCCGGATGAGGTCCCAGGCAGGGGGCCCGGCTTTGCCTTCGCACATTCAAGCATTTCTCCTCAAATGTGACGGTTTCAGGATTGCACATCGAGATTCTCAGGCCAATCACGTTCGGCAACACGCTGTAACCTTTCGGGAAGGGCTCGAAATCGCGCAAAGTGGCCAGTTTTTCCGCGCTTGCGACATGTCGGCGCGTCCGGTGGTGCATCCGGCGCGCAAGACGTCCGCAGTTGCGTGAGGGTGCGCGCCTGACAGGGGCGCCTTCCGGCAGGTCGCGAAACAACGATTGCGGGACAAGGTGCGCCGATCGGGAAGATGAACGCCGTCAGGCTTTCCTTTACACGCTGCCCGGCGTCGCCTTTACTTTCGGCAACAAACACAATGCCCTTGGAGGCTTTCCGCTTGCCGGCGGATATCGGTGAACGGGTCGCCTTGCGGGTCTTGGAACGGATCTGGGAGGATACCGCTCATGCTCGGTCTGATGCAGGACTGGCCGCTTGTCTGCAGCCGCATACTCGATCACGCAGCAATCTCTCACCCGGAA
>JBFHII010000114.1:0-7544 GCA_041596535.1 Breoghania sp.
ATCTCACCGTGCGCCAGAATCTCACCTTCGCCCACTGGGCGGGACGCCGGCGCGGATCGCGGCCGCTTGGCGAGGTGGTCGATCTGCTGGCCATCGCGCCGCTGCTCGACCGGCGGCCGGGGCGGCTGTCGGGCGGTGAACGCCAGCGGGTGGCCATCGGCCGGGCGCTGCTGGCCGACCCGCGCGTGCTGCTGATGGACGAGCCGCTGGCCTCGCTCGATCAGGCGCGCAAGGCGGAAATCCTGCCCTATCTCGACCGGCTCAGGCGCGAGGCGGGGATTCCCATCGTCTATGTCAGCCACGCGCTGGACGAGGTGGCGCGGCTGGCCGAAACCCTGGTCATCGTCTCCAACGGCCGCATCAAGGCCAGTGGTCCGCTGGGGGACATCATGACCCGGCTGGATCTGGGACCGGCAACCGGCCGGCACGAAGCCGGCGGCGTGCTCGAGGGCGTGATCGCCGGGTTCGATCCGCGCTGGGGCCTGCATCACGTGGACATCGAGGGACGGCGGCTCGAGGTGCCGGCGCTGAAGGCGGAGGTCGGCGACCGGGTGCGGCTGCGCATCCGCGCCCGCGATGTGGCCATCGCCCTGGACAGTCCCGCGGGACTGAGCATCCGCAACCGGCTGGCGGTGGAGATCATCGAGATCACCGAGGAGGCGGGCGCCTATGCCGAGGTGCTCTGCGCGCTCGGCGAGCAGCGGCTGCGCGCCCGGCTGACGCGCGCCTCCGTCGTCGAACTGGGGCTCGAACCCGGCCTCGCCGTTCAGGCGCTGGTCAAGAGCATCGCCGTCGACCGCCCGCTGGTGATCCCCGGCGAGGCGGACGGCCCGCTCTAGGCCACTCGGAAACCGCCCGGGACCCCGCCCGGGGCCAGGCCTGGGACATGGCCGCAATCCGGTGATCACATCGCCCGCAATTGCTCTATGATGCGCGGCCATGAGACTGTTTCATCGCCTTGCCGCGCGGCGGCTGATATCGCTGGTTCTTGCCGGTTGCCTCCTCGTGACCCTGCTGGTCGCCTGGGCCACCGCGCATGTTGCCGAGCGGTTGTTCCTCAAGGAAATCGAGACGCGGGCGCAGGCGACGCTCGAGCTGCAGTCCGCCGCGCTCGACAGTCTGCTCGACAAGTACCGCATCCTTCCGCCGATCCTGGCGCGGCGCCCCGACCTGGTGACGCTGGTGCGCACGGGCGACCGCGAGGCGGGTCAGCAGATCGCGGTCAGCGCCGCCGGCATGACGGGCGCGGAGGAAGTCCGCATTCTCGATGCCATCGGCCGGCTCGTCGCATCGTCGGATTTCGAGGCCACCGGAAACGCCTTCGACGAGGAGATCGTCCAGGCGGTCAACCAGGCGCGGCAGGGGCGGCTGGGGCGGCAGTTGCTTGTCACCGTTCCCGGCCAGCCGGCCAGCTACGTGTTCGCGGCGCCGGTGCGGTTCGAGCGGCGGATCATCGGCGTCGTCGCCGCCCGCGTGGCGCTGGAGCGGGTGGAGCAGGCCTGGGCACTGGCCCGCGATCCGGTCATGGCGCTGGATCGCACCGGGCGCATCGTCGCCAGCAACCGCGCCTCGTGGCGCGGGCTGCGGCTTGCCGGAGGCAGCGCGCGGGCGCGCGACGACAATCTGTGGACCGAGCCGGTGATCCGCGGCGGGCGCAGTCTGCACAGCCTGCCGGTGGCCGACGGACGCCGGCTGTACCTGCGTGCCGAAAAGCCGCTCGCGGTGCTTGGCTGGTCGGTCGCGGTCTTCGCCGACGCCACCTCGGCGGGCCGCGAGGCGGCGACCGCCACCGCGGTGGCGATCCTGCTCTGCGTGATCGCCTCGGGCAGCGTCTGGGCGCTTCTGGAGCGGCGGCGGCAGTTCGTGCGCCACATGCGCAGCCAGCGCGCCTCTGCCTTGCGGCTCGAGCGCCGGGTGCGCGACCGCACCCGCGATCTGACGGAGGCCAACGCGCGACTGGCCCGCGAGGTCGGCGAACGCCAGGCGACCGAGGCGGCGTTGCGCCGCGCCCAGGACGAATTGGTGCAGACCGCCAAGCTGGCGACGCTGGGGCAGATGTCGGCGGCGCTCAGCCACGAGTTCAACCAGCCGCTGGCGATCATCCGCTCGCATGCCGACAACGCGGAAATCCTGCTGCAGCGCGGCCGCACGGAGGCAGCCGGGGACTCGCTGCGCAAGATCGCCGGCGTGGTCGAGCGGATGGCCAAGATCTCCGGCACCCTGAAGGGCTTTGCGCGCAAGCCGGGCAAGGACGTGCGGCCGGTGCCGGTGGGTCCGGTGATCGACGAGGCATTGATGCTGCTGTCGCCGCGCATCAAGCGCAGCGATGCGGAGGTGCGCTTCGTGCGGCCTCCCGCGGATCTCGCCGCCACCGGCGACCACATCCGGCTCGAGCAGGTGGTGATGAACCTCGTCGGCAATGCGCTCGATGCGGTGGAGGGAATCGCCTATCCGCGCGTCGACATCGACGTGCAGGCCCTGGACGGTGAGGTGGTCATCCGGATCGTCGACAATGGCATCGGCGTCGATGCCGCGGCCCGGGACCGGATCTTCGATCCGTTTTTTACCACCAAGGATGTCGGCAAGGGGCTTGGCCTCGGGCTCTCGATCGCCGACAAGATCATTCGCGATTTCGGCGGCCAGATCGTGCTCGAGGACGGCGAGGGGGGCGAGACGGTGTTTTCCATCCGCCTGCCGCGGGCCCGTGCACGCATGGCCGCCGCCGAATAGCCGGCGCAGCCGCGCCGCACGTAATGACGATCGAGTGAGAGTTGCATGGATCAGGCGACGGTTCTGTTTGTCGACGACGAGGATGAGTTGCGCGAGGCGCTGGCCCAGGGGCTGGAGCTGGCGGGCCATGATGTGCTGGCCTTTGCCTCCGCCGAGGAGGTGGCCGGCAAGCTGGCGCGCAACTTCTACGGCGTGCTGGTCACCGACATCCGCATGCCCAACATCGACGGCTTCGCGCTGATGAAAATGGCGCTGGACATCGATCCCGCGCTTCCCGTCATCCTGATCACCGGGCATGGCGACGTGCCGCTGGCGGTCGAGGCGATGCGCAGCGGCGCCTATGATTTCATGGAGAAGCCGTTTCCCGTGGCGCGGCTGACGGCAGCCATCGAGCGGGCGCTGCACCAGCGCCGGCTGGTGCTGGAAAACCGCGTCCAGCGCGAGCAGCTCGGCGACAGCGCCAGCCTGGCCGCGCGGCTTGTCGGCCGCTCCGCGGCGATGGAGCGGCTGCGCAATGTCGTGCACGCGCTGGCCGATACCGACGCCGACGTGCTGATCCTCGGCGAAACCGGCTCCGGCAAGGAGGTCGTGGCGCGCGCCCTGCACGACGAGGGCGGGCGCAAGTCCGGCCCCTTCGTGGCGCTCAACTGCGGCGCGCTGCCCGCCGACATCATCGAGTCCGAGCTTTTTGGCCACGAGCAGGGCGCCTTCACCGGCGCGAGCCGTCAGCGCATCGGCAAGCTGGAGCACGCCAACGGCGGCACGGTGTTTCTCGACGAGATCGAGTCGATGCCGCTGGAGCTGCAGGTCAAGCTGCTGCGGGTGATCGAGACGCGAACCATCGAGCGGCTGGGATCGAACAAGGAGATCGCACTCGACGTGCGCTTCATCGCCGCCACCAAGGACGATCTGGAGAAGGCCAGCGACGAACACCGCTTCCGCCAGGACCTCTACTACCGCCTCAACGTGGTGACGGTGGCCATTCCGCCGCTGCGCGACCGGCGCGAGGATATCCCGCTGCTGTTCCATCACCTGGCGCGTGAGGCGCGGGCGCGCTACCGCCGCGAGATCCCGGACCTGGAGCCGGAGATGCTGGCCGGGCTGATGAACCGCGACTGGCCGGGCAACGTGCGCGAGTTGCGCAATGTCGTCGACCGGTTCGTGCTCGGGCTCGGCGCCGGCACCGAGGTGGGCGGCTTCGTCGCCCCCGCGGCCGATGGCGAGGCGTCGCTGTCCGCCCGTGTCGGCGATTTCGAGAAGGCGCTGATCGCCGCCGAGCTCAAGCGTCAGGGCGGCAGCATCAAGGCCACCTACGAGACCCTCGGCCTGTCGCGCAAGGCGCTCTACGAGAAGATGAAGAAATACGGCCTGGCCAAGGATGTGGCGGAGGCGGATCTCTGAGACCGGCCGCGGCGGACGGGAGTGCGTCGCCGGATGGGTCGATTCCGACACGTCGGCCTGTTTGCGTGTTGCGATTCACGCCCATCGCGGCGGCCCTCCGGATTGTTCCGTAGGGGAAATTTCGTGCGCGGCTGGCCAATTTGCGCCACATTTACTAAGATCCCGGATCTGGCACGCGGGTTGCTAAGCCTGTGGTGCCTTGCAAATCCCGCCGGCAACCGCTGGCACTTGCCAATGTCTGGGAGGACATCCATGAAGAAATTTGCACTGGTGGCCGCAACGGCCGCCACCTTCGCCTTTGCGGCCCCGGCGCTTGCCAGCGAAGGCTGCGACGATGGCGAAATGGTCATCAAGTTCAGCCACGTCGTTGCCGCCACGGGTCACCCCAAGGGCGACGCCGCCACGCTGCTCGCCGAGCGCGTCAACAAGGAGATGGACGGAACCGCCTGCATGCAGGTGTTCCCGAACTCGCAGCTGTTTGACGACGACAAGGTGATGGAAGCCCTGCTGCTGGGCGATGTCCAGCTCGCGGCCCCCTCGCTGTCGAAGTTCGAGGCCTACACCAAGAAGTTCCGCCTGTTCGATCTGCCGTTCCTGTTTTCCAACCTCGATGCGGTTGGCAAGTTCGGCAACTCCGAGAAGGGCCGCGAGCTGCTCACCTCGATCTCCGATGTCGGCTATGTCGGCCTCGGCTACTGGCTGTCGGGCCTCAAGCAGTTCTCGGCCAACAAGCCGCTGCTGGTGCCGTCCGACGCGAACGGCCTGAAGTTCCGCGTGCAGACCTCCGACGTGGCCGTGGCCATGATCGAGGCGATGGGCGCCAACGCGCAGAAGCTCGCCTTCAAGGAAGTCTACGGCGCGCTGCAGACCGGCGTTGTCGACGGGCAGGAGAACTCCTGGTCCAACATCTACACGCAGAAGTTCTTCGAGGTGCAGGACGGCATCACCGAGACCAACCACCAGGTGCTGGCCTATCTGCTCGTCACCTCGGATGAGTGGCTGCAGGGTCTGGAGCCGGCCGTGCGCGATCAGTTCCTGCAGATCGCCCGCGACGTGACCGACACCGCCAACGCCAATGTGGCGGCCCAGGAAGCGGCCAACCGCCAGAACATCCTCGACGCCGGTTCCGAGATCCGCGAACTGACGCCCGAGCAGCGCAATGCGTGGGTCTCCGCGATGAAGCCGGTCTGGGAAAAGTTCCAGGACGACATCGGCACCGACGTGATCGATGCGGCGATGGCCTCCAACGGCAGCTGATCACCTGATCGCAGCCTGACAACAAACGGGGAGGGGCCGGGTCCGGCCTCTCCCGAATCCTTGCCCGCGGCCGGTCTCGCACGAGACGCCGCGAGGAAGGGGCGGCGGGTTCCCGATCCGGGGGCCCGGACAGTTCGGGGGAAGCCGTGTCCGCGCGATTATTCACTTTCATAGCGATTGCCGTGCTGGCGATTGTGGCGGTCTATGCGGTCGCCGTGATGCCGGTCGTTTCGCTGCTCGCCATCGTTGCGATCCTGTTTCTCGCCGAGCGGCGCTGGCCGGACGGCGTGCGCAGCTTCGAGGAAAGCGTGCTCGCCATCCTGCTGGCGGCCATGACCCTCGTGTCCTTCACCCAGGTGGTGGCCCGTTACGGTTTCAACACCGGCTGGGGCGGCGCGCTCGAATTCACCCGCATCCTGTTCGCCTGGCTGATCCTGTTCGGCATGAGCTACGGCGTGAAGATCGGCTCGCACCTCGGTGTCGACGCCGCCATCCGGCTGTTTCCCGCCCGCATCTTTCGCATGCTCGCCATCTTCGGCGCGCTCTGCGGTGTCGCCTATGCGGTGATCCTGATCTACAGCGACTGGCTGCAGGTCTTCGGCATCTCCGCGCGCGGCGGCGCCGTCGACTACTGGTCGAAGATGTTCAAGATCGGCATCGGACTTGACGACCTGCGCTATCCCGACCTGATCCAGGAGCTGTTCGGCACCCAGGAACGGGTGCAGCGCTGGATCGCCTATCTGATCCTGCCCACGGGCCTGGCGTTCTTCGCCTACCGCTGCATTCAGGCGGCCTGGGCCATTTTCATCGGCGAGCGCGAGATGATGATCGCCGCGCACGAGGCGGAAGACCTCGTTGCCGAAAACAAAGACGTGTTGAAGGACTGAGGAAAACACCATGGAAGCCGCGGTCCTCTTCGTCATGGTGCTCACGCTGCTGTTTCTCGGCGTGCCCATTGCCATCTCGCTCGGCCTGTCGAGCGTGCTCGCCATCGCCTTCTTCTCCAGCGACTCGCTGTCGTCGGTGGCGCTGCAACTGTTCACCGCCTCGCAGAACTACACGCTTCTGGCGATCCCCTTCTTCATTCTGGCATCGGCCTTCATGTCGACGGGCGGCGTGGCGCGGCGGATCATCCGCTTCGCGGTCTCCTCGGTCGGCCATGTGCGCGGCGGCCTGGCGATCGCGGCGGTATTCTCCTGCATGCTGTTCGCGGCCCTGTCGGGCTCCTCGCCCGCGACCGTCGTGGCCATCGGCACCATCGCCATCGCCGGCATGCGCGAGGTGGGCTACACCAAGGAATTTGCCGCCGGCGTCATCGCCAACGCGGGCACGCTCGGCATCCTGATTCCGCCGTCCATCGTCATGGTGGTCTATGCGGCGGCCACCGACGTGTCGGTGGGCCGGATGTTCCTCGCCGGCGTCATTCCGGGGCTCGTCGCGGGGCTGATGCTGATGACGGCGATCTACATCAACGCCCGCATCAAGAACATGCCCAAGCAGCCGTTCGTCGGTTTCCGCGAGATCGCGGCATCGGCGCGCGAGGCGGGCTGGGGCCTGTTCCTGATCGTCATCATCCTGGGCGGCATCTACGGCGGCATCTTCACGCCGACGGAGGCGGCCGCCGTCGCCGCGGTCTACGCCTTCTTCATCGCCATCTTCGTCTATCGCGACATGGGCCCGCTCAAGGACGTTCCCATGCGCCACGAGGACGAGCCGCTGCTCACCGCGGTCGTGCGCAATGTCTGGCTGACGGTCGTCAAGTTCGTGCCCGGCTGCGTCCATGCGGACACCCGCAAGGTGCTGGTGGACGCGTCGAGGACGACGATCATGCTGATGTTCATCATCGTCAACGCGCTGCTGTTCGCGCATGTGCTGACGTCGGAGCGCATCCCGCAGGCGATCACCGACTGGATGCTCGGCGCCGGCTTCACCTGGTTCACCTTCCTGATCGCGGTCAACATCCTGCTGTTGATCGGTGGACAGTTCATGGAACCGTCGGGCCTGCTGCTCATCATCATCATCCTGGGTGGCATCTATGGCGGCATCTTCACGCCGACCGAGGCTGCATCCGTTGCCGCCGTCTATGCCTATCTGATCGCGATCTTCATCTATCGCGACATGGGCCCGCTGAAAGGCGTGCCGATGCGCAGGGACGG
>JBFHII010000115.1:0-7528 GCA_041596535.1 Breoghania sp.
CGGAGGACAGCCCCGCGGCGCGCACGCTCGAGGCCATCGCCGCGCCGCAGTGGCATGAGGACGAGGCTGGCGCGGCGGCCGCGCGGGAGTTGCTCCTGCCGCTGGTCGCGGAGTATTTTCTCGTCGCCAAGCGCCCCGACGGCCAGCCCGTCGACGCCGTCGCCCGCTTCCACCTGGGCAATGGCGCCATGCTGCGGCAGATCAACTGGCTTGGCGACACTTCGCCCAAGGGCTTCGCGCAATCGGCCGGCATCATGGTCAACTATCTCTATGATCTCGCCGAGGTCGAAGCCAATCACGAAGCATACGCGGCACGGCGCGAGGTGAAGGCGGCAAAGACCGTGCGCAGCTTGCTGCGCGCCTCCGACAAGCGCGCTCCGCGGAAGGACACAGTATGACGAATATTCTCTTCGACGCCCTGCTGGGGCAGCCCCGCGACCCGGCCAAGGCCTTCCTGCGTCTGGCCGACGGCACGGAGATCAGCTACGCCGCCATGCGCGCGCTGACCGGCAAGCTCGCAGGCGCGCTCGTCGCCCTCGGGGTCAAGCCGGGCGACCGCGTCGCCGTGCAGGTGGAGAAATCGCCACAGGCCCTGGCGCTGTATCTGGCGACGGTGCGCGCCGGCGGCGTCTTCCTGCCGCTGAACACCGCCTATACCCCGGACGAGGTGAAGTACTTCCTGCGCGACGCCGAGCCGGCGCTGGTGGTCTGCGACCCGCGCGCCGAGGCCGATATTACGCCGATCGCGGAGAAAGCCGGCGCCGCGCTGAAGACGCTGGCCGCCGATGGCTCCGGCAGCCTGATGGCGCTGGCCGAAAACCAGCCCGAGGACTTCGCCAGCGTGCCGCGCGCGGGCTCCGATCTCGCCGCGATCCTCTACACCTCCGGCACCACCGGGCGCTCCAAGGGCGCCATGTTCAGCCACGACAATCTGCTGTCCAACACGCTGGTGCTGGTCGACGAGTGGCGCTTCACCGCGGACGACGTGCTGCTGCACGTGCTGCCGATCTTCCACACGCACGGGCTGTTCGTCGCCACCAACATCGTGCTGGCGGTCGGCGCCACCGCGATCTTCCTGCCGAAGTTCGACGCCGACGAGGTCATCCGGCTGCTGCCCGCCTCCACCTCCATGATGGGGGTTCCGACCTTCTACACCCGGCTGCTGGGCCGCGACGACTTCACCAAGGATCTCGTCTCGCACATGCGGCTGTTCACCTCGGGCTCGGCGCCGCTGCTGGCCGAGACGCATGTCGAGTTCGAGGGCCGCACCGGTCACCGGATCCTCGAGCGCTACGGCATGACCGAGACCAACATGAACACGTCCAACCCCTATGACGGCGACCGGCGCGCCGGCACGGTCGGCTTTCCGCTGCCCGGCGTCTCGTTGCGCATCGTCGATCCGGACAGCGGCAAGCCGCTCGCCCAGGGCGAGATCGGCTCCATCGAGGTCAAGGGCGACAACGTGTTCCAGGGCTACTGGCGCATGCCGGAAAAGACCGCCTCGGAATTCCGCGCCGACGGCTTCTTCATCACCGGCGATCTCGGCCGCATCGACGAGGACGGCTACGTGCATATCGTCGGCCGCGCCAAGGACCTGATCATTTCCGGCGGCTACAACATCTATCCCAAGGAAATCGAGCTGATCCTCGACGATCTGCCCGGCGTGGTGGAGAGCGCGGTCATCGGCGTGCCGCACCCGGATTTCGGCGAGGGCGTCGTCGGCGTCATCGTGCCGGAGAAGGGCGCGGAGATCACCGAGGCCAGCGTGCAGGAGGCGATCCGCGACCAGCTCGCCCGCTTCAAGCAGCCCAAGCGCGTGTTCTTCGTCGACAGCCTGCCGCGCAACACCATGGGCAAGGTGCAGAAGAACCTGCTGCGCGACGAACACGCCGACCTCTTCGCCGCGGGCTGACACATGCCTTCGATCTTCGCGGCCCGCCCCATCGTGGTGCGTGGCCGCGAGGATGGCGCGCGGCCGCGAAGATGCTATACCGGCGCTTCCTGAAGCCGGTGCCCGTTGCATGACCCGATCCGTTCCCCTCTCCGCCGCCATCATCGGCGCGGGTCCCGCCGGCCTGATCGCGGCGGAGGTGCTGGCGCGCGCCGGCGTGGCCGTCGCCGTCTACGACGCCATGCCCTCGCCGGCGCGAAAATTCCTGATGGCCGGGCGCGGCGGGCTCAATCTCACCCATTCCGAGGATCTGGACGCCTTCCTGGATCGCTATGGCGCGGCGCGCGGCTTTCTCGAGCCCCTGATCCGCGCCTTCGATCCACAAGCCCTGCGGCACTGGTGCGAGGATCTCGGTCAGGAAACCTTCGTCGGCTCGTCGCGGCGGGTGTTTCCGAAATCCATGAAGGCCTCGCCGCTGCTGCGCGCCTGGCTAATGCGGCTTTCGGATCTCGACGTCACCCTGCATCCGCGCCACCGCTGGACCGGCTGGACCGGCGACGCGCTTGCCTTCGAGACACCCGGTGGCCCGGTCGCGGTAACCGCCGATGTGACGCTTCTGGCGCTTGGCGGCGCGAGCTGGCCGAAACTCGGCTCCACCGGCGCCTGGGTGCCCATCCTGGAAGCCAGGGGCGTGAACGTCTCGCCGCTGCGCCCCGCCAATTGCGGCTTCGAGGTCGCCTGGTCGGAGATCTTCGCCGATCGTTTCCAGGGCCAGCCGCTGAAAAACGTCACCCTCGGCTTCGAAGGCCGGACCGTGCGCGGCGATGCGATGATCACCGCCCAGGGCATCGAAGGCGGCGCCGTCTACGCCCTTTCGGCGGGACCGCGCGAAGCGATTGCCCGTGACGGACACGCCACCATCCATGTCGATCTGCGCCCGGATACCTCTCTCGACGCGCTGACGGCGCGATTGCAGCGCCCGCGCGGCAAGCAATCCATGACCAGCGTGCTGCGCAAGGCGGCCGGTCTTGCGCCGGTGGCCATCGGATTGCTGCGCGAAACCGGCGCCGGGAAACTGCCCGACACTCCGCAGGCGCTCGCGGCCCTGATCAAGGCGACGCCGGTCCGGCTTGCCGCCACGCGCCCCATCGACCGCGCCATATCAAGCGCCGGCGGCGTGTCGTTCGAGGCGGTCGATGCCGCACTCATGCTGCGCAGCATGGAAGGTGTCTTCGTCGCCGGTGAAATGCTGGATTGGGAAGCGCCGACAGGCGGTTACCTGCTGCAGGCCTGCTTCTCGACGGGTGTTGCCGCGGCCCATGGCATGCTGCGTCACCTGCAGGATGCTGCATCGCAGCATTAGCCGCCCTCCACCATCTATGCTGCGCTGCAGCATAACGTGATATCTCGTCAGATCCCCTCATCCGGCTCCCTCATCCGGCCCTGCGGGCCACCTTCTCCCCAAGGGGAGAAGGCAGGCGCACGCCTCATGCACTACGCCCGCCGCATCCACCCTTCATCCGTGGCACCAGAAACATCGCCCTTCAACGCATGCCCGCCGTACCCGCACTCTCTCCCTTCAGGGAGAGGGCCGGGGTGAGGGCCTGCCTGAGGCCCGTCTGAGCGTTGGGGCGAGGCTCTGCGCGCCTACCACTCGCCTTCGGTGGGAATGTTCAGCACCTTGCCGCAGTGCTTGCAGTGGACCGCGTCCGGATCGTGCCGGGAAAGCCCGCAGTCGGTGCAGGTGTAGGCGACCTTGGCGGGGCGGAAGATCGTCTGCACCAGGCGCAGGAAAAGCCCCACCCCGAACACCATGATCAGCACGGTGAGCGCCCGGCCCATGGAATCGGTCATGGTGATGTCGCCGAACCCCGTCGTGGTCAGCGTGGTGACCGTGTAATACAGCGCGTCGAGATAGTTGTTGATCGCAGGATTCCGGTGGACCTCGAGCACGAAGACGATTGCGGTGACCACGAAGACGAAGACGAACAGGTTGAGCGCCGACTGGATCATCTCCTCGTTGCGGCGGAACCAGCTGGAATGGCGGCGCAGCTCGCGCAGCACGTGATAGGAGCGCAGCAGCCGCAGCATGCGCACGACGCGCAGGAAGCCCAGATTGCCGATGAAGGCGGAGGCCAGCAGCGAGCCGATCACCACCAGGTCGGCGATCGAGGTGAACTCCAGCGCGGCACGCCACGGCCGGTGGGCGATCATCAGCCGCGCCGCGTAATCCGCGATCAGCACCACCGCGATGACGTAATCGATGGCATGGGCCGTCGCGCCGGTTTCGATCAGCGACGAGACGACGAAATACAGGATGGTGACCACGTCGAAGGCCAGCAGGCACAGCCGGAACGTCCTGGCCGTGCTGTCGTTGCCATAGTAGAGCCGCGTCAGCCGCTGCTTCAGGCTGCGTCGTTCGTCCGCCAATGTCGTCACAGATGTCTCCCTTCGCGGCGCCGTGCGCCTGTGCCGCGGCGCGCGCGGCGGATGATCCTCGCGCCAGGCGCGCTCAGTCGGCTTTGCGGGCCACGAACTCCACCGGACCCCTGACATGGATATCGCTTTGCGGATAGGGCAATTCGACGCCCTTCTCCTTGAGCGCGTACCACAGCGCCATCAGCACGGCGCCCTTCACGTTGACAACGCCCTTGGAGGGGTCATCGATCCAGAAGCGCAGCAGAAAATCCACCGAGGAGTCGCCAAAGCCGGTCAGATGGCACACCGGCGTCGGCGTATCCTCCACCCGTTCGACCCCCGAGGCGGCCTCCACGGCGAGCTCCCGCACCAGGGCGGGATCGGATTCGTAACTGACGCCGAAGGGCACGTCGAGGCGCACCTTCGCGTCGGAATAGGTCCAGTTGATCACCTGCCCGGTGATCAGGTCCTCGTTGGGGATCAGGTATTCACGGCCGTCGCGGGTGACGACGGAGACGTAGCGTGCGCCCAGCGAGGTGATCGCGCCATAGGTCTCGCCGAGGGTGATCACGTCGCCGGGCTTGATCGACTTGTCGAGCAGCAGGATGACGCCGGACACCAGGTTGGAGACCACCTTCTGCAGGCCGAAGCCGAGACCGATGCCGACGGCGCCGGAAAACACCGTGATCGTCGTGAGATCGAAGCCGATGGACTGCAGCCCCATCACGGCGGCGATGGTGAACAGCCCGATGCGGACGAACTTTCCCGCCAGCACCCGCATCGACGGCGAGATGTCCTCGACCCGCGCCACCCGGCGCTCGGTGATGCGGCTGAGGTAGGCAGCCCCCCAGAGCAGGATCGACAGCGTCACCAGCGCCTTGATGATCAGCAGCAGCGAGATGCGCAGCTCGCCGACATTGACCGCCGCCGCGTCCATCACCCGGACGGCGAAGGGCATCAGGTCGAGAATGCTCAGCGCGGCGAAGATCCAGGCGCCCAGCGCCACGGTGCGCGCGGCGAGCGGATTGCGGATGGCGCGGGAGGAAATCGAGATCACCAGCCACACGGCGGACAGGTTGCCGACCACCAGCAGCAGGTAGCTCCAGCTCGGCCAGGTCAGCGAGCGCATGACCAGAACGGCGATCCACACCAGGATCACGAAGAAGATCAGCCGCAGCCGCCGCAGCACCAGGACCAGGAAGCGCAGCCGCGTCATCGATGTCTCGATCGAGCGCACCCAGCCCTCGAACCGCGGTTCGGCAAAGGCGGCGCCGAAATGCGCCAGCGTGAAGGCGGAACTCAGAATCAGGATCTGCAGCAGCCCCGAGGGCTGGCCCAGGGCGCGCACCGACAGGAGCAGATGGCGCAGCATCGTCTCGATCGCCGCCAGAAACTCCGTCCAGGTTTCCATATGCCGTCTCCCCCGGTCCGCCGGCCTGGTCCTCCCGGGTGCCGTGCGAACCGTTGGACGCGAGCATAGCGCGAACAGGAACCGCCTGTCAGGACTTGTGGTTTTCCTCAAGCGCCCGGCGAAGCCGGCGGATGACCACGGCGCGGGATTTCTCGTCGGCGGCCTTGTCCAGCCGTTCGCGGATATCGATCAGAAGCTGGGCGGCGTCATTGTGCCAGTCGGGATGGCTGCCGGCGTCCGGCGCGATGCGGCGTGCGGCGGCGTGCAGCGTACCCGATCCCAGCAGATCGACCTCGTCATCGATGCCCGGCACCACCACCCTGTCGCCCGGGAAACCGCGCGCCAGCAGGGCCGCGCGCAGCGCGCCGCTGCGTTCCTCGTCGCCGTGGCACAGATACAGCGCGCGGTGGATCGGCTTGCGTTCCTCGATCCAGTCGATCAGCTCGCCATGATCGGCGTGGCCGGAATAGACGTCGATCTCGCGGATGCGCGCCCGCACCTGGATCGTCTCGCCCTGGATCGTCACCTGCTTGGCGCCGTCGGCCAGCAGCCGCCCCAGCGTTCCCGGCGCCTGGTAGCCGACGATCAGCACCGTGCAGTCGGCGCGCCACAGATGGTTCTTCAGATGATGCCGGATGCGCCCCGCGTCGCACATGCCCGAGGCCGCCATGATGATCGCGCCGCTGCGGATGCGGTTGATCGCCTTGCTCTCGTCCACCGTCTCGGTGAAATGGATGTTGGGATTGTCGATCAGATGCGGCTTTTCGCGCAGCTCCTCCAGCTCCGACGCATGCCGCTCGAACGTCTCCGTCGCCTTGATCGCCATGGGGCTGTCGAGAAAGATCGGCGCCTTGTCGGCGTCGCCGGCGTCCTGCACCAGCGTCAGGTCGGCCAGCAGCTCCTGGGTGCGCTCGACCGCGAAACTGGGGATCAGCAGGTTGCCGCCGGCCAGCAGCGCCTCGCGCACCTCGCGCGCCAGGATCGAGCGCCGTTCGGTCTCCGTGTGGCGCGCGCGCGGCCGGCCGCCATAGGTGGACTCGCAGACCACGAAATCGAAATCGCTCGAGGCCTCCGGGTCGGGATGAAACAGCTTCTGGTCCGGCCCGATGTCGCCGGAAAACAGCATCCGCAGCGTCGGCGGATCCGTGCGGCCGGTGTCCAGCTCCAGCTCGATCGACGCCGAGCCCAGAATGTGCCCGGCATTCCAGAACCGGACGCGGACGCCCGGAGCAACCTCGCGCCAGGTCTCGTATTCGATGGTTTCGAAGCGCTCCTGGCAGGCGAAGGCATCGCTTTGCGTGTAGATCGGCGTCACCAGCGGCCGGCCGCGGCGCTCGTTGCGCCGGTTCAGCTGCTCGACCTCCATTTCCTGGATGAAGCCGCTGTCGGGCAGCATGAAGCCCAGCAGGTCGCGCGTGCCGCGGGTCATGTGCACGGGGCCGCGGAACCCCTCGCGGTAAAGCTTCGGCAGCAGGCCCGAATGATCGATATGCGCATGGGTCTGCAGCACGAAATCGATCGCCGAGGGCTTGAAGGGAAATTTTTCGTAGTTCAGCGCGCGCAGGGTTTTCGGTCCCTGGAACATGCCGCAGTCGACCAGAAACCGCGCCGTCGGCGTCTGCAGCCAGTAGCACGAGCCGGTGACGGTGCGCGCCGCCCCGCAAAACCGCATCGAAAGAGTCATGAGCCATTCCCGATCCGAACACAGCCCGCACTGAATCGCGGACACCCCGACCATGCCCGAAAACCCAACCCGCGTCTTGATCCCGATCAAGACCCTCGCGTGTGGCCGCAGCCGACGCGCCAAA
>JBFHII010000116.1:0-7527 GCA_041596535.1 Breoghania sp.
CGCATCGCCTATGCGGCGAAGAGCGGGCACCCCTACACGCCCATCGGCCGGCTGCTGGTCGAGCGCGGTGCCATCGCGCTCGAGGACATGAGCATGGAGCGCCTGCGCGACTGGTTGCGCGGCAATCCCGGCGAGGCGTCCGCGCTGATGCAGGCCAACCGCTCCTACATCTTCTTCCGCGAGGTCGAGATCGCCGACCCGATGGCCGGCCCCATCGGCGCGGCGGGCGTGTCGCTGACGCCGGAGCGCAGCATTGCCATCGATCCCGCCTTCCATGCCTACGGCAGCCCGATCTTCGTGACCGCCGACCTGCCCGCGGACACGGTTGCGACCGGGCAGCCCTTCCGGCGCCTGATGATTGCCCAGGACACCGGCTCGGCGATCAGGGGGCCGGCGCGCGGTGACCTCTTTCTGGGGTCGGGCGAGGCCGCGGGCCTTCGCGCCGGGCGGATCCGTCATGCGGCCGACTTCGTGCGACTGGTGCCGCGCGGCTCACGCCTTGCGAGGGAGGCGGCGCGTGAGCGAGAATGAGCGCAAACGCCGCAAGCGGTCGCTCTCCGAGGAAGAGCACATCCTGTGGAAGCGGGTGACCGAAACGCTCAAGCCGCTGCCCGGTGACAGCCGCGTGCGGGCGTCGGGCAAATCGGCCCTCGCCAGGGACAAGCCCGCGGTCCCGGCAGCGAAAGCGCCGGAAAAGCCGCAGGCGACGACTGCGCTTTCCGGCCGGGTGGTCGCGCCGCCCTTGAAGAAAACCGTGCCCGCACAACCGCTGCAGGGCGCGTTCGACAGGCGCACGCTGCAGAGGCTGGTGCGGGGCCGCACCGCGATCGACGGGCGGATCGATCTGCACGGGCTGACGCAAGCGGAGGCGCACGGCCGGTTGCACAGCTATCTTGCCGGTGCGCAGGCGCGCGGCCACAAGGTGGTGCTGGTCATCACCGGCAAGGGCGGCGATGGTTACGGCGGCCGCGGCGTGCTGCGCCGGGTCGTGCCGCAGTGGCTGCAACTGCCGAAGTTCCGCGATCTGGTGAACGGAGTCGAGGAGGCGCATGCCTCGCACGGCGGTTCCGGCGCGCTCTACGTGCGCATCCGCCGCCGCAAGCCGCCACACGGCTCCCACGCTTTCTGAAAGGCAGCGCAATGACCCCGTTTGGCGCGAAGGTGCGCGAGCTGCGCCGCAAGCGTGGCATCACCTTGAAGGACATGGCCGGCGAATTGCAGGTCTCCAGCGCCTATCTGTCTGCGCTGGAACACGGCAAGCGTGGCCGTCCGACCTGGTTCATGGTGCACAGGATCATCGGCTTCTTCAACGTGATCTGGGACGAAGCGGAGGAGTTGCAGCGGCTCGCGGAAATATCCGATCCGCGGGTCACGGTCGACACGGCCGGCCTGGAACCGGAAGCCACCGAGCTGGCCAATCTGCTTGCGATGAAGATCCACGGTCTTTCGAAGAGTTCGCTGGAGCACGTGCTGCATCAGCTGCGCGTCGCCGCGGCCCGAGACGGCGTGTGAACATTCTGATACATGCACGTCCGTCCGCTGGGCCGTGCGCTGATCCGCCCATGGCCCCGAATGTGCCGGATTCCTGTCCGATAGCAGCGCCTCGCAACCTCCGGACCTCGCCTCCTCCGCCTGCTCCGGGCAACACCGTCCACGATCCCCGCGTCTGGTTGACCTTGAACCCTGTTTCGTCGGAAATACCCGCATGACATCATCCACCGAGCCTTTTTCCGAACTGATCGATTCCGTCGCCCTGCGCCACGAGTTCTCGGCGCTGACGAAGCCGTTTGGTGGCGACGGCACCGATCTGGGGGTGCGTTCAGCGGTGCTGGCGCGGCTCAAAGAGGTCTATCAGCAGGGCCGCGACAAGGTCGAGCAGGCGCTGCGCGAGGATGGCGGCGGTCATCTCTGTGCCCGGCGGCTGTGCTTCCTGCAGGACGAGATCATCCGCGTGATCTACGATTTCGCGGTGTTCCACGTGTACCGGGTCCAGAACCCGTCTGCCGCCGAGCACATGTCGGTGGTCGCGGTCGGGGGCTACGGCCGGGGCACGCTGGCGCCCGCCTCCGATATCGATCTGTTGTTCCTGTTACCCTACAAGCAGACGCCGTGGGGCGAGTCGGTCGTCGAGTATATTCTCTACCTGTTGTGGGACCTGGGTCTGAAGGTGGGGCACGCCACGCGCACCGTCGATGACTCGATCCGCCTGTCGCGCGGCGACATGACGATCCGCACGTCGATTCTTGAGGCCCGCTACGTGTGGGGCCACAAGGATCTGGCCGACGAACTGATCGAGCGCTTCGACAACGAGGTGGTCAAGAACACCGGGCCGGAGTTCATCGCCGCGAAGCTGGCCGAACGCGACGAGCGCCACCGGCGGCAAGGCGCCTCGCGCTATCTGGTCGAGCCCAATGTCAAGGAAGGCAAGGGCGGCCTGCGCGACCTGCACACGCTGTTCTGGATCGCCAAATATTTCTACCGGCTGCGCTCCGGCAACGAGCTGGTGAAGGCCGGCGTGTTCTCGCGCGCGGAATACAATCGCTTCGTGCAGTGCGACGACTTCCTGTGGGCGGTGCGCTGCCACATACATTTCCTCACCAAGCGGCCCGAGGAGCGGCTGTCGTTCGACATCCAGCGCGAAATCGCCCAGCGCCTGAGCTACACCGAGCATCCCGGCCAGCACGATGTGGAACGCTTCATGAAGCACTATTTCCTCATCGCCAAGGACGTGGGTGACCTGACGCGCATCCTGTGCGCGGCGCTTGAGGAGAAACACGCCAAGCAGACCCCGGGCCTGTCGCGCTTCATCAACACGTTGAAGCGCTCGAACCGCCGGCAGCCACTGGCCGGCACGAAGGATTTCGTCGTCGAGAACGACCGGCTCAACATCGCCCATGCCGATGTCTTCAAGAAGGACCCGGTCAATCTGATCCGGGCGTTCTCGCTCGCCGAACGCCATGATCTGCTGTTTCATCCCGAACTGATGAAGCTGGTGCGCCGCTCGCGGCGGCTGATCGACCGGTCGCTGCGCGAGAACCCCGAGGCCAACCGGCTGTTCATCGGCATCCTGACCTCGCGCGGCGATCCCGAAACCGTGCTGCGGCGGATGAGCGAGGCCGGCGTGCTGTCGCGCTTCGTGCCGGACTTCGGCAAGGTCGTGGCGATGATGCAGTTCAACATGTACCACCACTACACGGTGGACGAGCACCTGCTCCGGGCCATCGGCGTGCTGTCGGAAATCGAACGCGGAGAGCAGGGCGACGATCATCCGCTGTCGACCGAAGTCCTGAAGACCACGCAGAACCGCAAGGTTCTCTATGTCGCGTTGTTCCTGCACGATATCGCCAAGGGCCGGCCGGAGGATCATTCCATCGCCGGCGCGCGCATTGCCCGCAAGCTGTGTCCGCGGTTCGGCCTGAGCGCCGCGGAAACCGAAACCGTCGCCTGGTTGATCGAACACCATCTGCTGATGAGCACCGTCGCCCAGTCGCGCGATCTCAACGACCGCAAGACGATCACGGATTTCGCCGAAGTGGTGCAGAGTCCTGAGCGGCTGAAGCTGCTGCTGGTGCTCACCGTGGCCGATATCCGCGCGGTCGGGCCCAATGTCTTCAACGGCTGGAAGGGCCAGCTCCTGCGGACGCTCTACTACGAGTGCGAGCCGGTTCTGGCGGGCGGCTACAGCCTGCCGGCCGGCGGCAAGCGGGTCGAGGCGGCCCAGCAAGAGCTGGCCGGAGAGCTCAAGGACTGGAGCGCGGCGGACATCGAGGCCTACCGCGAACGCCACTACCCATCCTATTGGCTGCGCGTCGACCTGCCGCAGAAGCTGATGCACGCGGAAATGATCCGCGATGCGGACGCCGACGACAAGCAGTTCGCGAGCCGGGTGACCACCCATGCGTTCGAGGGCATCACGGAAATCACCGTGCTGGCCGCCGACCATCCGCGCCTGCTGTCGACCATCGCTGGCTCGTGCTTTGTCGCCGGGGCCAACATCGTCAATGCCCAGATCTACACCACCACCGACGGTCTGGCGCTCGACACCATCTGCGTCACCCGCGAACTGCCGGATGACGCCGACGAGCGGCGGCGCGGCGAGCGCATCACCAGGCTGATCTCGAAGACGCTTCTGGGCGAGGAGCAGCTGCCCGACAGCGTGGCGCAGAAGGCCGCGACACGCAGCCGGTCCAAGGTCTTCCGGTTGGAGACCGAGGTGCTGGTCAACAATTCCTGGTCCGACCGGCACACGGTGCTGGAAACCTCGGGCCTCGACAGGCCGGGCCTGCTCTATGATCTGACGCGTGAGATTTCCGCACTCAATCTCAACATCGCTTCGGCTCATATCGCCACCTTCGGCGAGCGCGCGGTGGACGTGTTCTACGTGACCGACCTGACCGGGCAGAAGATCGCCAATGTCGCCCGCCAGGCCAAGATCCGCGAGCGCCTCGCGGCGGCTTTCGACGGTGCCGCAGCGAAGCCCTCCAAACCTGCCAAACAGGCGAAAGCCGCCTGGCGCGGCATGACGAGTGTGAAATGACAACCGCGCGCGCCCAGCTGCCGAGCCCGTTCCCGATGTGCCCGTTCCGGGTGAGAGACCTGCCGCGATGAGCCTCCTCAAGCATTTCGTCACGGTGGGTGGAGCGACCCTGTCGAGCCGTCTGCTGGGTTTCGTGCGCGATGTCACCATGGCCGCGATCATCGGTACCGGCCCGGTGGCCGACGCCTTCTTCGTGGCCTTCCGTCTGCCCAACCTGTTCCGCAGGCTGTTTGCCGAAGGCGCGTTCAATTCCGCCTTCGTGCCGCTCTTCGCCCGGTCGCTCGAGGAACAGGGCGAGGCCGGCGCGCGGCGTTTTGGCGAGGAGATCCTGGCCGCGCTGTTCTGGACGCTCGTGGCGCTCACCGCGATTGCGGAGATTGCCATGCCGGCGCTTGTGTGGGTGCTGGCGCCGGGATTTTATGGCGACGCGGACAAGTTCGATCTGGCGGTTCTGCTGTCACGCATCACCTTTCCCTATCTGCTGTGCATGTCGCTGATCGCCTTTCTGGGCGGCATCCTGAATACTTTCGAACGGTTCGCGGCCGCCGCCTTCGCGCCCGTCCTGCTCAACGTGGTGCTGATCGCCGTGCTCGGGCTGATCGGAGTTCTCGGGCTCGACGCCGGCCGGCAGAGCGGTATCGTTCTGGCCGGTGGCGTGGCGCTCGCCGGCGTCGTGCAGCTGACGGCGCTGATCATCGCCGTCAGGCGCTACGGGTTCCACCTGCGGATGAAGCGGCCGCGGCTGACCCCCGGCGTGAAGCGGCTCTGGCAGCTGGGCATTCCCGGCGTCATCGCCGGCGGCATCACCCAGATCAACATCGCCGTGGGCACGATCATCGCGTCGACCCAGGCGAGCGCCGTCTCGTACCTCTACTACGCCGATCGCGTGTACCAGTTGCCGCTCGGCGTCGTCGGCATCGCCATCGGCGTGGTGCTGCTGCCGGATCTGTCGCGGCAGTTGCGCGCCGGCAATGGCGACGGGGTTCTGCGCACCCAGAACCGGGCGCTGGAATTCGCCCTGGCGCTGACATTGCCCGCGGCCGTCGCCCTGATCGTCGTCCCGCAGCCTATTGTCTCGGTGCTGTTTCAACGAGGCGCCTTCAGCGTTGCCGACACGCAGGCCACCACCGCGGCGCTCGCCGCCTTCGGCATCGGGCTGCCATCCTTCGTGCTGATCAAGGTCTTCTCGCCGGCGTTCTTCGCCCGCGAGGACACCAAGACACCGATGTGGTTCGCCGGCATCGCCATGGTGATCAACGTGGCCGGCGCCTTCGCGCTGTATCCGTTCTTCGCCCACGTGGGCATTGCGCTGGCCACGTCGCTCGCCGGCTGGGCCAATGCCCTGTTGCTGATCACCACCCTATGGCGGCGCGGCGATTTCGCGCCCGATGCGGCGCTTGCGAGGCGGCTGCCCCTGCTCATCCTGGCGAGCGCCCTGATGGGCGGGGCGGTTTACGCGGGCGCCTGGGCGCTGCAGGCATGGCTTGTGGCCCCCGGATTGATGCTGCGCGTCGCGGCTCTTGCCCTGCTGGTGAGCGGCGGCATGGTGGCCTTTGCCCTGTTCGTGCAGCTGACCGGCGCGGTCGACCTGATCCGGCACTTCAGATCTCTGCGGCGCAACAAGCCTGTTCCTCCGGCGTGAGGCTCCCGGCTGCAATCCAGCCGTGAAGCCGGGCAGCCGGCGGCAGATGTTCCCTAGAGGGCGCCGCTCACATTGGTCAATGCGGAGGGGGGTAACGCGGACGATCCGGAACCGCGCGCGGGTATCACGCTGATCGTCGCGTTGGTTTCGAGGATCGCCCAGCCGACCTCCTCGACAGACGCAAGGCCGTGCTGGCGCACCGCCGCGAGCAGCTCGTCTTTCGCGATGCGTTCGCTTCGCATGGCGTCTTCGAGATACACGCCGTCACGGATGAGCAGGATCGGCGTCGCCTTGACAAAGTGCGAGACGGCTTCCGATCGGCTGCTCAGGCTGGTCAGCGCGTATTGAAGGGCCAGGAACACAGCGATCGCCAGCCCGGTTTCGGCCAGGGTCACGTCCTCGAGCAGGACACCGGAGGCGACGATCGAGCCCAGCGCGACCGTCACGATCCAGTCGAAACTGTTCATCTGCGACAGCGACCGCTTCCCGCTTGCGCGGATGAACAGGACGATGACGGCATACATCAGCGGCGCCCGGATCAGGGTGCGGAGGAGATCATCGATGCCGTCGAAAAAGATGGGTTGGGTCATCGCCTTCTGACTGAATCCGGAGGCGACGCCGATGCACCGTCCATCCATGAAACGGGGCCCGGGCCGGCAGGGGGAGCGACATCTGGCAAGCCGGGAAAACTTTGATGCCAAGCCGGCACCGGACACGACAGGAACGCGCATGCCGCCGGTTGGTTCCCATCGGAACCGGTTATTTCCGCAGCCGTTCGCCGCGGCGCCGCCCCTGACGCGCGGATTGGGGCGAGAAAGGTTGATCTCGCTTGAGAACTTGGCGATAACCGCGCGGGCTTTTTGCGGCGGAACTCCTCCGTCCGGGCCAGTTGATCAGGGCCTGTCCACAAGGCCCGCACACAGGGAAACAGTCGATGAGCGTGTTCGAACCGCGTGTCTTTTCCGGCGTCCAGCCGACGGGCAACCTGCATCTGGGCAATTATCTGGGTGCGATCACCCGGTTTGTCGGCCTGCAGGACACCCACCCTTGCCTCTATTGCGTCGTCGACATGCATGCCATCACGGTCTGGCAGGACCCCGAGGAGCTGCAGGCCACCATCCGCGAGGTGGCCAGCGCCTATATCGCCGCCGGCATCGATCCCAAGAAGAGCATCATCTTCAACCAGAGCCAGGTCGCGGGCCATGCGCAACTGGCCTGGGTCTTCAATTGCGTCGCGCGCATGGGCTGGCTCAACCGGATGACCCAGTTCAAGGAAAAGGCCGGCAAGAACCGTGAGAACGCCTCCACGGGCCTGTTCGTCTATCCCAACCTGATGGCTGCCGACATC
>JBFHII010000117.1:0-7510 GCA_041596535.1 Breoghania sp.
AGCCGCCAATATCTTCGCGCTCGATGCGCTGCGCCGGCTGGGGTATCAGCCCGCCGCGAAGGTGCATATTCAGAGCGTCGTCGAGGAGGAATGCACCGGCAACGGTGCGCTCGCCTGTCTCGTCGAGGGCTATACGGCGGATGCGGCGATCATTCCCGAGCCCGAGGACGAGATGCTGGTGCGCGCCAACTGCGGCGTTCTGTGGTTCGAGGTGCATGTGGCGGGCCATCCGGTACACGTGCGCGAGGCCGGCACCGGCGCCAACGCCATCGAGGCGAGTTTTCGCGTGATCGAGAGCCTGAAGGCGATGGCCGAGGCCTGGAACGCGGAGAAGGTGAACTATCCGTATTTCGAGGATCTCGAGCACCCGATCAATTTCAACGTCGGCAAGATCGAGGGGGGCGACTGGGCTTCCACCGTGGCGGCCTGGTGCAAGCTGCAATGCCGCATCGCCATCTATCCCGGCGACGATCCCAAGGTGCGCGCCGCACAGATCGAGGCGCATCTGGCGAAGGATCTTGCGGGTGATCCCTTCCTGGGAAATCGCCCGCCGGAAATCACCTGGAACGGGTTCTTCGCCCGCGGCTATGTGCTCGAGGAGGGCAGCGACGCGGAAGCCGCGCTTGCGGATGCGCATCGCCGCGCCACCAGCCAGGAGCTGCAGAGCTTTGTCACGCCCGGCTATCTCGATGCCCGGGTCTTTGTCATCTACGCCGGCATGCCGTGCCTGGTCTACGGGCCGATCACCGAGAACATCCATGGTTTCGACGAGCGCGTCTCGCTCGCCTCCATCAAGCGGGTGACCGGCGCCATCGCCCTGTTCATCGCCGACTGGTGCGGGCTGGAGCCGATCGCGCCGGCGGGCGACAACAATGAGGTGGGCTGCGCATGACTGACATGAACCCGGTCGAGGGCGTGTATCTCAGCGCCACGCTCGACATCGAGAAGCACATCGGCGCCGCCTTCGATGTGCACCGCGAGGCGATCCGGCTGCGGCGCCCCGAGGAGATCGAGGACCCGGACGCCATCCGCTTCGCGGTCGCATGGCAGCCGGCGGATGACGCCTTCGAGCGCTTTCCCAATGTGCGGATGGCGGCGTCGATCGCCGCCGGTGTCGACAGTATCGTCAACTGTCCCAGCCTGCCCGGTGATGCCGTGGTGACCCGGGTGCGTGACGACAGCCAGGGCGATCTGATGGCCGGCTTTGCCGCTTGGCATGTCATCTGGCATCACCGCTCCATGCAGGTGCATCTGGATGCCCAGGCGAAATGTCTCTGGAACCGGCAGAGTTTCGCACATGTACCGAGGCCCGCCGACTGTCCGGTCGGCATCCTCGGCTACGGGTTGATGGGCCGCGCGGTGGCTCGGGCCGTTACCGGAATGGGATTTCCCGTGGTCGCCGCGGTGCGCAGCGAGCCGAAGGATGAAACGACGCCCGGCGTCAGCTTCGAGACCGGCCCGGATGCGGCCCGGCGCACGGCCGCGCGCGTTCGAATGCTGATCAACGTGCTGCCGCTCACCGACGCGACACGCGATATTCTGAGCGCCGATCTGTTCGACCGCATGCCGATGGGCGCGGTGCTGATCCAGCTCGGCCGCGGTGAACACCTGGTGGACGCGGATCTGGATGCGGCGCTGGACAGTGGCCGGCTGTCGGCCGCGTCGCTCGACGTCTTCCGGCATGAGCCGCTGCCCGCCGGTCACCCCTGGTGGCGCGATCCGCGCATCCTGATCACGCCGCACCAGGCCAGCGACACCGCACCGGAGCTGGTGGCGCGCCAGATCGCGCGCGCGGTCCACGCCGTGATGGACGGGCGCGTGCCCGACACCGCCGTTGACCGCGCAAGCGGTTATTGACTTCACGAACGGGACGCGATCCATGAAAGCGATATTCGACGAACGCCAACTCAGGCACACGCCGGAGAGATATTTCCGCCGTGGCGCCTATATTCCGCATCCCGAGCAGGCGGAGCGGGCCATCCTGATCCGTGACATGCTGATGGCCAACGGCTTTCCCGTCGAGGCGCCGCGGGATCACGGCGAGGCGCCGATCAAGGCGGTGCATGACCCGGACTACGTCGACTTCTGGAAAGACGCCTACGAACGCTGGGTTGCCGAAGCGGGCGATGCGGAACCGATCCCGACCTATCATCCCGGCCGGCGTGCCGGGCGGCGGTCGGAGTCGATCTACGGTCAGCTCGGCTGGTACGCGACGGATACCTCCGTGCCGCTGACGGCGGGCACCTGGGAGGCGATCTACTGGTCGGCGCAGACTGCGGTCGAGGCGGCTGTGCGGGTGATCGGCGGCGAGCGCATGGTCTACGGCCTGTCGCGGCCGCCCGGCCACCACGCCCTGCACGACGCCGCCAACGGTTTTTGCGCCTTCAACAACGCGGCCGTTGCCGCCCAGAAGCTGCGCGAGAAATTCGCCAGGGTCGCGGTGCTGGATATCGATACGCATACCGGCAACGGTACGCTTGATATTTTCTATGAACGCGGTGATGTATTCATGTGCTCCTTGCACGTCGATCCGGCGGTCTATCCGACCTACTATCTCGGCTATGCGGACGAGCGGGGCGAAGGCGAAGGGGAGGGCGCGACCCTCAACCTGACGCTGCAGCCCGGGGACAGCCAGGAGGCCATTCTGGACCGTTTCCGCGAGGGTCTCGCGGCGATCCGGGAGTTCGGCGCAGAAGCGCTGGTGGTCTCGCTCGGATTCGACATGGCGAATGACGATCCGCTGTCGGAAGTGAAGATGACCGGGGCGGGATTTGAGATCATGGCGCGCGAGATCGTGCGCATGGGCCTGCCGACCGCATTGATCCAGGAGGGCGGCTATCTCGGCCCCTCACTTGCGAAAAACGCCGAAATCTACCTGACGGCCAGCCGGGACGAGCTGGCGAAAACCAAGCCCGTTGAGGACTAAGATGAGCCAATTGCCGAATTCCATCGAAGCGCGCGATGTCGCCTTCCAGATGCATTCCTACACCGATGCGCGCCGTCATGAGGAAATGGGGCCGCTTGTCATCGAGAAGGGTGAGGGCATCTACGTCACCGACAACAACGGCAAGCGCTATATCGAGGGCATGTCGGGCCTGTGGAGCGTGGCGCTCGGCTTTGGTGAAAAGCGCCTTGTCGAGGCCGCCGCGCGGCAGATGGAAACGCTGCCCTACTACCACACGTTCACCCACAAGTCGCACAGCCCCTCGGTGGAGCTTGCCGAGAAGCTGATCGGCATGGCGCCGGTGCCCATGTCGAAGGTGTATTTCACCAATTCCGGCTCGGAAGCCAACGACACGGCGATCAAGCTGATCTGGTACCGCTCCAACGCGCTGGGCCAGCCAGAGCGCAAGAAGATCATCTCTCGGGTCAAGGGCTATCACGGCGTGACGCTGGCCTCGGCCAGCCTGACCGGTCTGCCCAACAACCACCGCTCGTTCGATCTGCCGATCGCCGGCATCCTGCACACCACGTGCCCGCATTACCGCACAACCGCGCGCGACGGCGAGGACGAAGCCGCCTTCGCAAAGCGCTGCGCGCAGGATCTCGAGGAGATGATCCTGGCCGAGGGGCCTGAGACCATCGCCGCCTTCTTCGCCGAGCCGGTGATGGGCGCGGGCGGCGTCATCGTGCCGCCGGACGGCTACTGGGAAGCCGTCCAGCCGGTGCTCAAGAAGTACGGCATCCTGTTCGTCGCCGATGAAGTGATCTGCGGTTTCGGCCGCACCGGCGAGATGTTCGGCACCACCACCTACAAGCTGCAGCCGGACATCATGACGCTGTCCAAGCAGCTCTCGTCGTCCTACGTGCCGATCTCGGCGCTGCTGGTCAACGACACCGTCTATCAGCCGGTTGCCGATGAATCCCATCGCATCGGCGTGCTCGGTCACGGCTACACGGCAAGCGGTCATCCGGTGGCCTCGGCGGTGGCGCTGGAGAACCTGAAGATCATGGAGGAGCGCGACGTGCTCAACCATGTGAAGGACATCAGCCCGCGGTTCATGAGCCGGCTCAGTGGTCTGCTGTCGCATCCGCTGGCGGTCGAGACCCGCGGCATCGGCCTGATCGGCGCCGTCGAGGTCGCGCACGAAAGCTTTGCCGAGACGCCGGGCGCCCTGGGCGGCAAGTTGAACATGGCAATGCAGGACCGCGGCCTGATTTCGCGCAACATGGGCGACGCGCTGGCCTTCTGTCCGCCGCTGATCACCACGGAAAAGCAGATCGACGAGATCTTCGACATCGCCGAGGCCTCGCTGGATGCGGTTGCGAAGGACGTCGGCTGAACAACAGGATGTCATCCCGGGTGGCATGGCGAGACCCGGGACCCGGTAGCCATTGACGGCTGCGACCATGCCGAGAGCGCGCCACCGTGCGTGGCGCGTTTTCGGTCCATGCCTGACGTTGTCGTTGCTGGGTCCCCGCTCGCCGCTTGACTGCGGCGGGAATGACAATGTGCGAGGATGCTTCCGCTTCTTGTCTCTACCGCAGCCGCAGCAGCATGCCGGCAATGAGCTTGGCGCGTTCGGGCAGGCTCTCGATCTCGATGTGCTCGTCCAGCGTGTGCAAGCCCTTGCCACGCACGCCGATGGAATCCAGCGTCGGGATGCCCAGCGCGCCGGTGAAATTGCCATCCGATCCGCCGCCGGCGCTCTCGTGCGTGAGGTTGAATCCGATGTCGGCGGAAATCTCCCGCGCGACCTCGTAGAGTGCCAGCGTGCCGGCGTCCGGCTCCCACACCGGGCGGGTCACGCCGCGGGTCACCTCGGTAGTCACGCCGTCTTCCTCGCCCGACAGCGCAAGCATGCGCTCGATGCCGGCATCCAGGTCGGGCTGGCGCTTGGCCATGGAGAGCACTTCCGCCTCGCACGACGAGGAGACGCAGTTGACCCACTGGCCGGCGTGCACCACGCCGACGGAAAATGTGCAGTCCTCCTCCGTCATCGCCTCGATCTCGAGAATTTTTCTGGCCATGGCGGCAATCGCCGAGCGGCCGTCCTTCAGCGCCCAGCTCGCATGCGCCGGCCGGCCGGTGGTCTTCACGTTGAAGCGCGCGATGGCGTAACGCCCGGTCACCGCGCCGCCGCCGGCGCAGGCGGGTTCGGGCACCAGCACGTATTGGTTGGCCCGGGCCTCCGCCTCGATCAGGTCGCGGGTGCTGGGCGTGCCCACTTCCTCGTCAGGTGTAAACAGGACTGTCACCGGCAGCGGCGTCTCAAGTCCCGCGCGCGCCAGTTGCCGGATGGCCTCCAGCGCGCAGTAGTTGCCGCCCTTCATGTCCATGATGCCCGGGCCGTAGCAGCGCCCGTCCTCGATCCGCCACGGCAGCACGTCCAGCGTTCCGAGGGGGTGCACGGTGTCGAGATGGCCGCTGATCAGCACGCCGGGCTTGCCGAAGTCCCTGTGCGGAAGCCGGGCCCGCACCGAGCCGCCAAAGCCCATCGATCCGGGAATCCTGTCGATGGTGGCGCCGGCGGCCGCCAGTTCGCCCGCGGCCAGATCCATCATCCGGTCGACGGCGGCGGCATCGAACGTCGGGCTTTCGCATTCCACCCAGGGCTTCAGGCCCGCAAGCATGGCGTCGGCGTCGAATGGCAGATCGTTGTAGGTCACGGATGAAGCGTCCAGGATTGTGTGAGAAGCCCGAATGGTAACGGTGGGGCGGACGGGTTACAAGGCGCGATCCGGTGTGCGAAGCTTTTGGAAAGATTGGAGGTTTCATGCGCGTGTGGCATCGCCCGGCCGGTTGCTCGAAGGCGTGTGTGAGGCATGCGGGCGCGCGCGGTGACGGCATCGTGGTGGTCATTGGGCGGTTGGGCTTTTCCCTGCGGGATTGTAGGTTGGCGCTCACGGCAGCGGTATGAAGGCCCCTCATGATCGACAAGCTTGAAATGTTCATTGCTCTCGCGCGCGAGAAGCATTTTGGCCGCGCCGCGGAGGAATGCGGGGTCACCCAACCGACGCTGTCGGCCGCCATCAAGCAGCTCGAGGACCAGCTCGACGTGATGCTGGTCCGCCGCGGCTCGCGCTTCCAGGGGCTGACGCCGGAAGGCCTGCGGGTGCTCGACTGGGCACGGCGCATCGTCGGCGACGCGCGCACCATGCATGAGGAAATGCGCGCGGCGAAACACGGCCGGTCGGGCCATGTCCGCATCGCGGTTATTCCCACGGCCATGGCGATGCTGCCCGAACTGACGGCGCCGTTCTGCGAGCAGCATCCCAACGTCACCTTCTCCGTCATCTCGCGCACCTCCGTCGAGGTGCTGTCGCTGCTGGAGAATCTCGAGATCGACGTGGGCATCACCTATCTCGACAATGAGCCGCTGGGCCGGGTGGCCAACGTCCCGCTGTATCTCGAACGTTACTGCCTGGTGACCACGGACGCGACGCCCTTCGCCCGGCGCGAGAGCGTGACATGGAAGGAGGTCAGCACGCAGTCGCTGTGCCTGCTCACTTCCGACATGCAGAACCGGCGCATTCTCAACCAGCATCTGGCGGAGGCCGGCGCCGCGGCCAGCCCGACGCTGGAGTCGGATTCGATGACCGCGCTCTTCGCCCATGTGCGCACCGGAAAATGGTCGAGCATCATGCCGCGCAAGCTTGCCGAGGCCTTCGGAAGCGAGGCGTCGCTGCGCGCGATCCCCATCGTCGCGCCCGAGGCCGCGCATACGGTCGGTCTCGTCGCCGCCTACCGCGAGCCCTACACGCCGGTCATCGCCGCGCTTCTGGCACAGGCGAGGCGTATCGCCAGCCTGTGATCCGCGCATCGGCGCGGGGCGCGCTACGGCCATCGCGGCACATTCCGCAAGGCGCGTCCGGCGCGTTGCGGGCTCAGTATTCCTTTTCGAAGAAGATGCCGGCCTTGGAGCCGCCGTTGGCGTCGGTCTCGCCGCGGGCGCGCAGGTTCTTGGTCACGTCGATGTCCACGGTGACGCGGCTTGAACCGGCCTGCGAGCCCTGCTGGACGCCGAGCGAAATGTTGTCGCTCACCTTCTTGCGCAGTTCCACCGCCGTGTTGTTGCTCTCGTCCGTGGTGATGTTGATGGTGTCCACGCCAAGGCTCTTGCGCAGCTTGTCCAGCGGATCGGCGCCGCCGAGGCTGGCCACCGCGCTCGCCAGTTGGGCGATCTGCGTCGCCGACAGGCTCGACAGGTTCTGATTGAACAGCAGAAGCGCCAGGATTTCTTCCTGCGGATAGTCGGGTGAGGAGGAGAAGGTCACGTTCGGGTCCGATGCGGTGCCCGAAACTGTTACCGTAATGGTGGTCGAACTGGCGGTCGTGGTGGCCGCAAAATCGAGCATCGGATCGAAGCTTCCGAGGAAGGTGATCGTGCCGCGGGTGAAGGTCAGCAGCCGCGAGAGCAGCGACAGGGTGCCGTGCTTCAGGGTGAAGGCGCCGCTGGTCAGCGGATTGGCCGAGGTGCCGGTGATGCGGATGCGGCCGCCGAGCTCGGCCTGCAGCCCGCGTCCGCGCACGAACACCTGGCCCGGCGCGTTGACGCCGATATCCAGG
>JBFHII010000118.1:0-7497 GCA_041596535.1 Breoghania sp.
GCAGGACAGGCCCGCCGGGCCACAGCCCCCCAAGACCATGGCCTCCCCCAGGGAAGAACGGATGCGACGGCTGTGCCGCCGCTGCTGTCGCACTAGCCGGTTCTGGTCCGGCGCCAGGACCGGGCCTGGGCAATCAGCGGCAACGTGATCGACAGGATCGTCAGCACCAGGAAGACGACGACGATCGGCCGGTCGAGGAATTTCACCCACTGGTGATCGAAGATGATCAGCGACAGTTTCAGGCTGCCTTCGACGAGCTCGCCCAGGATCAGACCCATGATGATGGGCGCGGCCGAAAAGCCGAACCGCTGGGCGATGAAACCGCCGAGCCCGGCTATCACCATGATCCAGACGTCGAGCATCGACTGTTCGAGCGCATAGGCGCCGATGCAGGCCAGCACGAACACCGCCGGCCAGAGATATTCGAGCGGGATCAGCGTGATCCGGGCGAACACCTTGGCGCCGACGAAGCCGAACAGGCCGAAGGCGAGATTGGCGATCAGCATCGCCAGGAAGATCGAATAGAGCAGGGTCGGCTGCTCGACGAACAGATGCGGACCGGGCCGCAACCCGTGCACCAGCAGGGCGCCCAGGATGATCGCCGTGGTGGCGCTGCCTGGAATGCCGAGCGCCAGCGTCGGCACCATGGCGGCGCCGGTGGCCGCGTTGTTGGCCGCTTCCGGCCCGGCGATGCCACGCAGGTCGCCCTTGCCGAACTCCGACTTGTCCTTGGCGAAGCGCTTGGCCTCGTTGTAGCCGATCATCGCCGCCACCGTGCCGCCCTCGGCCGGCAGCAGGCCGATGAAGGTGCCGATGCCGCAGGACCGCGCGATGGTGCCGAGGCAGCGGCGGATTTCCTTCCGCGTCGGCAACAGGACGGCGTCGAGCGCGACGCGGATGCGTTTCTGGTCGAGTTTGCCCGACTGCTTGATGAACTCCGCGCCGGCGAACAGGCCGATCATCACCGGGATGAAGTGGATGCCTTCCGACAATTCCCAGTTGCCGAAGGTGAAGCGGTCGACGCCGGTGGTAAAGTCCATGCCGACCGTGGCCAGCAACACGCCGAAGGCGCCGCCGATCAGGTTCTTGATGGCGCTTTCACCACTGATGGTCGCCAGCATCTACAGGCCGAAGAGCGCGAGCGCGAAATATTCCGGCGGGCCGAAGCTGTAGGCGACGCGGGCGAGCAGCGGGGCCGCGACGATCAGCACGACGACCGAGAAAAGGCCGCCCATGACGCTCGCGACCGCCGCCATTCCGAGCGCCTTGCCGGCAAAGCCCTTCTGCGCCAGCGGGTAGCCGTCGAAGGCGGTGGCGGCCGCCGGTGGCGCGCCCGGCGCGTTGACGAGAATGGCCGTGATCGAGCCGCCGAAGGTACCCGCGCAATAGAGTGCGGCAAGCAGCGAGACGGCGGGGACGGGTTCCATCGTCAGCGTGAAGGGCAGCAGAAGCGCGGTGGCCATGGTCGAACTGAGACCGGGCATGGCGCCGACGAGGATCCCTCCGAGGGTCCCCAGGATCACGACCATCAGGAGATAGGGATCGGCAAAATCCGCGAGCGTGCTGAGAAAAGCGTCCATGACGGGCCTTGTTGAAGAGCGAAAGGGGATTGTTGTGCTAGGCGGCCGGCTGCGGCCGCCCGATCAGATTCCGAGCGACGCTGTCAGCAGGCCGGGCGGGAAATAGACTCCCAGCAACTTGCCGAAGACCACATAGACGGCGGCGGGGAAGGCGATCGCGAAGGCGACGAGCCGGGCCGACGGGCGGGCGCCCCAGATCATCGGCATCACCAGGCAGAACAGCGCCATCGCGGTGACCAGGCCGAACAGATCGAAGGCAAAGACGAAGCCGGCCATCATGGCCGCCGTGACCATCATCACGAGCTTGGGGCGGCGGCGTTGCTGATCGCGCGCGGTCAGGCCGAGTGCCATCAACAGCGCCGTCAGGACGACGATCACGCCGATTACCAGACGGGGAAAGGTCGCCGGCTGGACGTTCTGGGCAAGCGCGGCCGGGGCCTGCTTGAAGCTGAGGGTCACGAAGTAGGCCGCGGCGCAGAACGCCAGCAGCGCCACGCCGATCCAGAAATCGCGCGGAAAACGGCCCGCCGTGGCGGGCCGTCCGGTATCCTGTGAGGGCTGCATCAGATCAGTCCGAGTTCCTTGAGCGCGGTCTCGCTCTCGGTGTAGATGCGATCGATGTGCGCGTTCCAGGCATCCATGCCGACGACCGACTTCGACGTCATGCCGCCGCTGGTCAGGTAGGTCTGGTAGACAGAATGCTGCATCGCCTCCAGCAGGCCTTCCTCAAGCACCTTCTCGCGGTCGTCGGGTACGCCGGAGAGCACGGCAAAGCCGCGCACCGTCGACGCATAGGCCTCGACGCCCTGTTCGGCGGCGGTCGGGGTATCCGGCACGCCGGCGATGCGGTCTTCCGACAGCGCCACGATCGGCTTGAGGTCGCCGGACTGGAACTGGCTCTCGCCCTCGGCATAGTTCAGGATCGCCGCGTCGAGGTTGCCACCGACAAGATTGGTGACGATATCGCCGCCGCCCTGGAAGGGCACGATCGTGTAGGGGATGCCATCCGCCTTCTTGGCGAAGTTGTGGATGCCGACGTGGTCGGCGCCGCCGGCGAACGTGGTGCCCCACTTCAAGCCGCCATCCTTTTCCTTCGAGGCGCGGATAACGTCCTCGAGGGTATTGATCGGGCTGTTGGTGGGAACCGCGATGACGGTCGGGTCATCGGTGGCGCGGGCGAGGCCGACCAGATTGTCGATCGTCAGCGGAACCTTCTTCTGGATGATCTGGAAGATGTGGCTCTGGGTGATCGTCATGAAGGTGTAGCCGTCGCGCGGCTGGCCGTTCACGTACATCAGCGCGGCGGCACCGCTGCCTCCGCGCTTGCTGACGACGACCATGTCCTGCTTGAAGACCCGCCGTCCGCGCAGCATCATCATGCGGGTGGTGATGTCGGTTCCGCCGCCGGGTCCCGCGTGGGTGACCACATTCAGCGTGTCGTTCGGGAATGCATCCTGGGCAAAGGCCCGGCCGACCAGGGCCGGACTGGTGATCAGCGAGCCGGCTGCGAGGCCACCGACCGCGGCGCCTCCCTTGAGCAGTTGCCGGCGTGAGAGCTTGTCAAATGTCGTCATAATTTCCTCCCCTTATGAGACCTTGCAGTCTGCGTTCGTCGCGTCCTCCATTGCGGCTTTGTGCCGGTCATTTTTGCGATCGAACGATTTAGTTCAGATGTCCTCCAATATCCGAAGCCGCGCGTGCTCCTCAGTACTGCGCGGTATCCGATAGAGTTTCGAGAAACCGGCCGAGGCCGGATTCAATATGCCGGGTCGCCGCTTCGCGACCGCGTTGCGGATCGGCGTCGGCAATCGCCTCGACGATCGCGGAATGCTCCTCGATCGAATGCGCGATATTGAGCGAGATCGACAGGCCGCGCTTGCGAAACAGGTGCATTTCCTTGACCAGCGCATCGTAGACCGCCTTGGCCTTCGGATTGCGCGCGGCGTCCAGAAGCAAATCGTGAAAGGCGATGTTCAACTCATAGTACGCGGAGCGATTGTCGTCGCGATAGGCCTTGCGCATGTCTTCGAGATTGCGCTTCAGCGTCGCGATCAGGATGTCGTCGCGCTCCTCGCCGACGCGCCGTGCCGTGGCCGCGCATGCCATGGCGAAGACCGCGCCGCGCAGATCGTAGAGATTGCGGATCTCGTCGACCGTCACCGTGCGGACATAGGCCCCGCGGTTGGTTTTCAGGGCGATGAGCCCGGAATCGGCGAGAGAGCGGATGGCTTCGCGAACGGTTCCCCGGCTGACGGCCAGTGAGTCGGCCAGCACGGCTTCGTTCAACTTCTCTCCGGCAACCAGCTCACCCGCGAGAATGCGCCGTTCGATCTCCGAACGGACGCTGGAAGCAAGCGTCTCGCGCTTGAGTCCGAGGGGGGTGCTTGTCGTGTTCATGAGTGAATGAAATGGCAGCCTCTGCATTTTGTCAACATTTAATAATCAACACTCAATTGCCAACACTTATAAAATTTCGTATCCACAATTCAGATCCGATGCTGAATCCGGAGAGAGTGGCATGGCGAGCGCTGGCGAGACCCTGTCGCGGACTGACCGCGACCCCAAGGCCGAACACCAAGACGCCGACAAGAGCGGGGTTGGCGAACGCACGCCACCGGCAAGCGGCGCGCTTGCGCGGTTCCGCGTCCTTGATCTGACACGTGTCCGTTCCGGGCCGACGTGCGTGCGTCAGCTGGCCGACTGGGGCGCCGACGTCATCAAGATCGAGGTGCCGGTTGATGGCGCGCAGCTTGGCGGCCCGCGGCACGGCCCGGATTTCCAGAACCTGCATCGCAACAAGCGCAGCCTGACGCTGAACCTGAAAAGCCCGGCCGGAATGGAAGTGTTCCGCAAGCTTGCGGAAGATGCCGACGTGATCGTCGAGAATTTTCGGCCGGACGTAAAAAAGCGGCTCGGCATTGACTACGAGACGTTGTCGGCGAGCAACCCGGGGCTGGTCTATGCCTCGATTTCGGGTTTTGGCCAGGATGGCCCCTACAGCCAGCGGCCCGGTTTCGACCAGATTGCCCAGGGCATGGGCGGGCTGATGTCGATTACCGGTGCGCCGGGGCAGGGGCCGATGCGCGTCGGCATTCCGATTGCGGATCTGTGCGCCGGGCATTTCGCGGCGCAGGGCATTCTGGTGGCACTGCTGGAACGCGAAGTCTCGGGGCGCGGCCAATGGGTGCAGACATCGCTGCTGCAGGCGCAGGTCTTCATGCTGGATTTCCAGGGCGCGCGCTACCTGGTCGACGGCGAGGTCCCGGGCCAGGCCGGCAACAATCATCCGACCTCCATTCCGACGGGCGTGTTTCGCACCGCGGACGGCTTCATGAACCTGGCGGTGGCCGGCGAGGAGATCTGGAAGCGCTTTGCCAAGGCGCTCGGACACGCCGAGTGGGCGGAGGATCCGCGCTTTGAAACCGCCGGTGTCCGGTCCGACAACCGCGACGCGCTCAACGCGGCAATCGAAACCGTCACCAAGACGGCGACGACGGCGGAGTGGGTCGAGCGGCTCAATACTGCCGGCGTGCCGGCCGGAGAGATCAATGACATCGGCCAGGTTTTCCGCGATCCGCAGGTCAAGCACCTGGGGCTCGCGCAGCCGGTGAAGAGCCACGAGCGGGGTGATACGCATCTGGTCGGCCAGCCGATCAAGATGAGCCGCACGCCGAGCACCATCGCCGCACCACCCCCGACGGCCGGACAGCATACGGCGGCGATCCTGGCCGAGCTCGGCTACGACGAGGCCGAAATCGAGACGATGAAACGCGACGGCGTTGTCTGACAGCAGAGAGACATCTTATGACCGACAAGATCCTGACCGACCGATCGGGTGATTTTGCCCGCATCATCTTCAATCAGCCGGAAAAGCGGAACGCCGTCTCGCTGGAGATGTGGGAAGCCGTCGAGGAGGCGCTCGACACCTTCTCCGCCGACCCGAGCATCCGCGGGCTGATCCTGTCGGGTGCCGGCGGCAAGGCCTTCGTTTCCGGCGCCGACGTGTCCAAGTTCGAAAGCGAGCGGGCGAGCGCGGAGGCGGTGGCGCATTACAACGCCACCACCAAGCGCGTCTACGACAAGGTCGAGGCCTTCGAGAAGCCGACCATCGCCCAGATCGACGGCTATTGCATCGGCGGGGGGGTCGCCCTGTCGCTGTGCTGCGACATCCGCATTTGCGGGGAGGGGTCGCGCTTCGCCATTCCCGCCGCCAAGCTGGGGCTCGGTTATGCCTTTCCGGGTCTCAAGCGGTTGGTCGATGTCGTCGGTCCGTCGTTCGCCAAGGAGATCTTCTTCACCGCGCGCCGATTCGACGCGGAAGAGGCCCGCACCATGGGGCTGGTGAACCGGGTGGTCGCCGACAGCGAAGTGGCGGCCGCAGCCGAGGAGATGGCCGCGACGATCGCCGCCAACGCGCCGATGACCGTGGCGTCGATCAAGTTCATCGTCGGCCAAGTGGTGAAGGATGAAAGCGCGCGCGACATGGAGGGCTGCGACGCCCGCGTCAAGGCGTGCTTCGACAGCAAGGATTACATCGAGGGCCGCCGCGCGTTCCTGGAGAAGCGCAAGCCGGAGTTCATCGGCGCATGACGGCGGAGGGCGAGCGCCGGGTGGACGCAAGCGACGCGCGCGCCCGGTTCGAAACCGCGCTGAGCGATCATGAGCAGGTGTTCGAGAAGTTCTTCCTGGCGCGGTTTCTCGATCTTTCCTTTGCCTATCTTCCCGAAGAGGCGGCGGACGGCGACAAGACCACCTGCCGGGTGACCTTCCCGATCACCGAGATGATCAAGAACCCGCAGGGCTCGTTGCATGGCGGCGCCATGGCGACGATCATGGACATCTCGATGGGTCATCTCATCTGCAAGACCGCGGCGCCCGGCGCGACGGTGGAGATGAAGATCCAGTTCATGCGTCCGGTGATGGGCAGCAGCGCGACATGCGAGGGCAGTTTCGTCAAGCGCGGCCGCACGCTGTCGTTCATGGAGAGCCGCGTGTGGGACGAGAACGGCAAGCTCGCGGCCCAGGCTTCCGCAACCTTCAAAATGCCCTAGCACCCGGGCCCCGAACGTGGGACACGGTTTTCACAGATACCCGGCGCCTTGCTGACTTCACTGGCCCCTCCGATGCGCCGGCCGGCACACTACTCTTGTCGGGCCAATCTTATAGGAACGAGTGATGTTTGATACCAAGCCCGGGCTGCTCGACGAGATCCGCGCCCGCTTTGCCCATGTGGACAGCTGCCCGGTCCAGGGACCGCGCATCTTCTTCGAGAATGCCGGCGGCGCGCTGACGCTGCAGTCGGTTGTCGAGACATCGAACCGCCACGCGGCGATCCCCGACAACCAGGGGCGCGACAATCCCGCCTCGCACGAACTCGTGCGCGTGATCAACAAGGCCAAGGACGACATGCGCGTGTTCTTCAACGCGCCGTCCGGCCAGATCTTCATGGGCGAGAGCGGCACCGAGCTGCTGTTCCGGCTGATCAGCAACGCCTGTCTCGGCGCCGGTTCCGGCGGCAAGGTCGTCGGCAGCACGCTGGAGCATCCCGCGTCGCGCAGCGCCGCCGCGCGCTGGTCGAAGATCGCCGGTCAGGAGCACGTGCTGGTGCCGCACAACACGCAGACCGGGACGGTGACGGCCGAGGACTATCTGCCTTATCTCGATGCCGACGTGCGGGTCGCCACGATCCTGCACACCTCTCCGGTCACCGGCATGGGCGTCGATGTCGCCGCGGTGGCCAAGGCGATCCGCGCGGCCTCGCCCGACGCGCTCATCATCGTCGACGGCATCCAGCATGCCGCGCATGGCCGGCTTGATATCGACGGTTACGACATCGATGGCTACGTGATCTCGCCCTACAAGGTGTTCTCGCGGCATGGCTATGGCATCGCCTGGGTGTCCGACCGGCTTGGCGCGC
>JBFHII010000119.1:0-7488 GCA_041596535.1 Breoghania sp.
AACACCGCGACCAGCAGCGCGCCGCAGGCATGCGCCTTCTCGGCAATCGGCTTGCGATCGATGAGTTGGCCGTAGAACGACGGCGACTGCACCACGACGCAGGATGTTTCCTCGTCGATGGCGGCGAGAATGTCCTCCGTGCCCGTGGGATCGGCCGGCAGCGAGACGACCTTATCGCCCGCGAGATCCGCGGTGGTGCGCACCACGGAGCGGTAATGTGGATGCAGCCCGCCCGAGAGAACCGCCTTGGAGCGCCGGGTGACCCGGTGCGCCATCAGCACCGCTTCCGACGTTCCCGTGGAGCCGTCGTACATCGACGCGTTGGCCACATCCATCGCCGTCAGGTTGGCGACCTGGGTCTGGAACTCGAACAGCGCCTGCAGCGTGCCCTGGGTGATTTCCGGCTGATACGGCGTGTAGGAGGTCAGGAACTCCGACCGCTGGATCAGGTGATCGACGGAGGCCGGAACGTGATGCTTGTAGGCGCCCGCGCCGATGAAGAACGGCACCGAACCGGCGGACACGTTCTTCGCCGCCAGGGCGGACAGATGCCGCTCGACGGCCAGCTCGCTCTTGCGGCGCGGCAGGTCGAGCAGGCCGTCGATACGGGCCTCGGCGGGAATGTCGGCGAAGAGATCGTCGATGGAGCCGACACCGACACGCGCGAGCATGTCGCTGCGTTCCTGGTCGGTCAGCGGTAGATAACGCATGGGTTTTGTCCCTTGTCGGCCCCTCACGGGCCACGTTGCACCAGGTTTGCGAGCACCAGGCTTCAGTCATCATCCCGGATGCGGTGCGGCGCGAATTGCCACTGCACGGTTTCCGGAGATCGCCGCAGCGTCCTACCCCCTGACCCCTCCCGTCACCGGGGGGGACGCAAGAGGTTTCCCACGTTCCCATCTCCCCCTTGTGGGGAGGCCGAACGGCACAAGCCGTTCAGGCCGGGGCAGGTCGCAGGCTCGGTCTTGTCCTAAAGGCTCTCGACAAATGCCTTGTAGGCGGCCTCGTCCATCAGCGCCTCGAGCTGCGAGGCATCCGCCACCGTCATCTTGAGGAACCAGGCAGAACCTTCCGGATCCTCGTTGACCTTGGCCGGTTCGTCGGCCAGCACGCCGTTGGTCTCCGTCACCTCGCCGGTGATCGGCGCGTAGACCTCGGAGGCCGCCTTCACGGATTCCACCACGGCCGCCTCGTCGCCCTGGCTGAGCGTCTTGCCGGTGTCGGGCAGTTCGACGAACACCACGTCGCCGAGCTGGCTCTGGGCGTAGTCGGTGATGCCGAGGGTGGCGGTGCCGCCGTCAACGGCAAGCCATTCATGGTCCTTGGAGTAATAGGTGGTCATCTGATGGTTCCCTGGAAGAGCGCCGGTTGTCCGGCCGAATTCATGCTGGTTTGCGGTGGTAACGGTGCGGCACGAAGGGCATGCTGGCCACGGTGGCCGGGAGTTCCCGGCCGCGCACCACCAGCAGAACGTGGGTGCCCTCGACGGCATGGACCGGATCGACATAGCCCATGGCGATCGGCCCGCCGACGCTCGGCGCGAAGCCGCCCGACGTGAGCACGCCGACGTGGTCCCCGCCGAGCGAGCGGATTTCCGCGCCCTCGCGCGCCGGCGCCTTGCCCTGGACACGCAGACCGACACGCTTGCGCGCCGGGCCCTCGGCCAGTTCGCGCAGAATGCGGTCGGCGCCGGGGAAATCGCCCGCCTCGCGGCGGCGCTTCTGCAGCACGAAGGTGATGTCGCCTTCCACCGGAGAGGTGGTCTCGTCGAGATCATGGCCGTAGAGGCACAGGCCGGCTTCCAGCCGCAGGCTGTCGCGGGCGCCCAGGCCCACAGGCTCCACCGCGTCGTGGCTCAAAAGCGCGCGCGCCACCGCTTCCGCGGCGCCGGCCTTCACGGAAATCTCGTAGCCGTCCTCGCCGGTATAGCCGGAGCGGCTAAGCTGGCAGTCGATACCGTCGAATTCGAACGTGGCGGCGCTCATGAAGCCCATGTCCGCGGCGCCCGGCACATGCTTGCCCAGCACCTCGGCGGCCTTCGGTCCCTGGATGGCGATCAGCGCGCGGTCGTCGAGAACCTCCAGCGCGATGCCCTCGGGCAGGCCGGCGCGCAGCGTCGCGTAGTCGACGTCCTTGCGCGCGGCGTTGACCACCAGGAACAGCCGGCCGTCGTTTTCCGCACCCGCTGGCCGCGTCACCATCAGGTCGTCGATGATGCCGCCGTCGGCGTTGAGCAGCACCGTGTAGCGGATGCGGCCGGGCTTGATGCCGGTGATGTCGGAGGGGACGAGGGCTTCCAGCGCGCGCGCCGTGGTCTCGTGGTCGGGTCCCGTCAGCCACGCCTGGCCCATGTGCGAGACGTCGAACAGCCCCGCGCCCTCGCGGGTCGCGGTGTGCTCCTTGAGAATTCCGGCGGGATACTGCACGGGCATGTCGTAGCCGGCGAAGCCCACCATGCGGGCGCCGAGCTCGAGATGCAGCTCATGCAACGGGGTCTTGAGAAGCGGGCCGCTTGCGGCGGGTTCGGCCATATGGCTTTCCTCGATCAGAGTCCGGGCGGTGACCTGGACATCCGTGTCCAGTCACGCCCCCTCTGTCCGAGAACCTGAGAGATTCCTGTGCGTCCGGGCCTCGCCCTGGCGCGCAGTTACTCCTTCGGTGTGCCGCGTCCCCGATGGGGAACGAAACCGCTTTCCAGAGTGTCGCTTGGCCGTGCGGTCCTGGGTGCCTGAGAGTTTCCGGGGCGGTTGCTCCTTCGGCGCCGGGTCTATACCGGTCTCTCCCGCCTGGCCATAAATCCGCAAACCCGGGATGCGGGTTCGCGAAATGTCGAATCGCGACGATCGATCGACCCGTTCATTGTGCGATCGCCGGACCGCGACTGTCAATCATGCTGCACCGCATTGCAGAAAAATGCGGTGCGATTCAAGCCTGTCCGGCGGCCGGTCACCGCCGCTTGCGGCCGGCCTCCTCGTCGAAACCGATGTAGATGCGCGTGGCGTCGGCGGCCGGAACGGTGATGGTGTCGACCACGATGTTCCACCCCTGCGTGCCGCTGGCACTGCTCATGGCCACCGTCACCGGCACCAGTTCGGAGGCCAGCACGGCGTCCTCGTCGCCGGTCACCGCGATGCGCAGCGGCAGCTCGACGGCGCCTTCGACCCCCGCGGGACCGGTCACCACGCGGCCAATCACGCCGACCTTGATGGTCATCGTGTCGCCGGAATGGATGCACTCGCGCGCCCATTCGCGGATCGTCGCCTGGTAGCGCATGCCGCCCGGATCGCCCTCCTGCCCGCGCGCATAGACGGGCAACACGTGGGAATCGCCGCGCAGCTCGATCTGCGGGCAGAATTTCTGCTTCTCAAACAGAGACGGATCGACCTGCTTGGTCTGCTCGGCGATCTTGCCGCCGGAAAAGTCGCCCGTGAGGAAGGGATTGCTCGCGCCCGAGGGTCCGTCGGAGGAGCCGCAGGCACCCAACAGCAACACTCCCGCCAGCGCGGCGGCGCGCGCCGCAGCCCGTCCGCGCGCTCGCGGCATCGAGATATTTCTACGCATCGACCAAACACTCTCCTGCTGGTTCTTGCCCCGTCTATATCAGCCCGGCGCGCGCTTGGCGACCGTTGCGCATGCCACATGTCCGCCGCAGAAGGCCTTCAGGCTCCGTCCAATCGCCCGCCGGGCGCCCGTCCGTTGCAGCACGCCCCTTGACAGGAGGCGGCGGCATTCCTCTATTGCCTGAAAATCCTGACCCTGGAGCCGTCCATGTCCAACACCAGCGCGACCAAGCCGCCGCTCACGGTGCTTCTGTGCGCGCCGCGCGGCTTTTGCGCCGGCGTCGACCGGGCGATCCAGATCGTCGAGCTGGCGCTGGAGAAATACGGCCCGCCGGTCTACGTGCGGCACGAAATCGTCCACAACAAGTTCGTCGTCGAAAGCCTTCGCGCCAAGGGCGCCGTTTTCGTGGAGGAGCTGCACGAGATCGACCAGCCCGACCGGCCGGTGATCTTCTCCGCCCATGGCGTGCCGAAATCGGTCCCGGCGGACGCCGAGGCGCGCAACATGTTCTTCCTGGACGCCACCTGCCCGCTGGTTTCCAAGGTCCACAAGGAAGCGCAGATCCACCACAAGCGCGACCGCGACATCGTGCTCATCGGCCATGCCGGACATCCGGAGGTGATCGGCACCATGGGCCAATTGCCCGAGGGCACGGTGACGCTGATCGAGACCGTCGACGACGCCCGCGCCTACCAGCCCAGGGATCCGGCCAGTCTCGCCTGGATCACCCAGACGACGCTGTCGGTGGACGACACCCGCGACATCATCGACGTGCTGCGCGCGCGGTTCCCCGGCATCGCCAGCCCGCACAAGGAAGACATCTGCTATGCCACCACCAACCGCCAGGAAGCGGTCAAGGCGGTGGCGCCGCGTGCCGACGCGATGATCGTGGTGGGGGCACCCAATTCCTCGAACTCGCAGCGGCTGCGCGAGGTGGCGGAGCGCTCCGGCTGCCGCACTTCGGTGCTGCTGCAGCGCGCGCACGACATCGACTGGGCGGATTTCGCCGGCATCTCCACGCTGGCGATCACCGCGGGCGCCTCGGCGCCGGAAGTCCTGGTGGAGGAAATTATCGACGCATTCGCGACCCGCTTCGACGTCAGCGTGGAAAGCGTACGCACTGCAGACGAGACCGTGTCCTTCAATCTGCCGCGCCAGCTGCGCCCAGATGCGGCCGAGTAGCCGCCGAATGACCGAGAAGCCGGGTACCCGATAATATGGCTGTCTACACGGAAGTTCCCGACGACGAGCTCGCCGCCTTCGTCGCCCGCTACGGCATCGGTGCGGTGCTCTCGTGCAAGGGCATCGCGGAAGGCGTCGAGAACTCCAACTTCCTGCTGCACACCGAGGCCGGCTACTTCATCCTCACGCTCTACGAGAAGCGCGTGAACCCCGCCGACCTGCCGTTCTTCGTCGGACTGATGGATCATCTGGCGGAAAGCGGCATCTCCTGCCCCACGCCGCTGAAGACGGCGCAGGGCGAGGCGCTGGGCACCCTGGCGGGACGCCCGGCCGCCATGGTCACCTTCCTGGACGGGCTGTCGGTGAAGCGGCCCGGGCCCGAGCACTGCGCCGAACTCGGCCAGGCGATGGCCAGGATGCACCTGGCGGGACAGGGTTTCGGCATGCAACGGGCCAATTCCCTGTCGGTCGGCGCCTGGCGGCCGCTCTACGGCCAGTCCGGCGCGCGGGCGGACGAGGTGCGCCCGGGACTGGGCCGCGAGATCGAGGCGGAGCTCGACGTGCTCGAGGCCGCCTGGCCGGCGCATCTGCCGCGCGGCGTCATCCACGCCGACCTGTTCCCCGACAACGTGTTCTTCATCCAGGGCAAGCTGTCCGGCATCATCGACTTCTACTTCGCCTGCACCGACGCGCTGGCCTACGACGTCGCCATCTGCCTGAACGCCTGGTGTTTCGAGGCGGACATGTCCTTCAATGTGACCAAGGCGCGCGCCCTGCTGGGCGGCTACACCCGCGTGCGGCCGTTCTCCGATGCCGAGTTCGAGGCGCTGCCCCTGCTGGCGCGCGGCGCCGCATTGCGCTTCATGCTCACCCGGCTGTATGACTGGCTCAGCGTTCCCGAGGGCGCCCTGGTGACGCCCAAGGATCCGCTCGAATACCTCAAGAAACTGCGTTTCCACCAGGACGTGACCAGCACCCGCGATTACGGCCTGAACCCCATGAACACCCCCGCATGAGCACCCCTGCATGACCGACAGCGTGACGATCTACACCGATGGCGCCTGCTCGGGCAATCCGGGGCCCGGCGGCTGGGGCGCCGTGCTGCGCTTCGGCGAGAACCAGCGTGAGCTCAACGGCGGCGAGGCCGAGACCACCAACAACCGCATGGAGCTGACCGCGGCGATCGAGTCGCTGAACGCGCTCAAGCGCCCCTGTTCGGTGGATCTGTACACCGACAGCGTCTACGTGCGCGACGGCATCACCAAGTGGCTGCACGGCTGGAAGCGCAACGGCTGGAAGACCGCCGCGAAGAAGCCGGTGAAAAACGTCGAGCTGTGGCAGGCGCTGGACGAGGCGAAGGACCGGCACGAGGTCCGCTGGCACTGGGTGAAGGGTCACGCCGGCCATCCCGAGAACGAGCTTGCCGACCAGCTCGCGCGCGACGGCATGGAGCCGTTCAAGACGCGGCGACGGCGTCCGGGCGGCGCCGCCTGATGACGCTTGAATCGCCAGAGGGCGAGACCACCTCCCTTCCCGCGCCACAGCTTCGCGATCCGGAGAATGGCCCCGTCGAGGCACGCAAGATCCTGATCATCGCCAACCCGACGGCCGGCGGCTTCCGCGGGGCGGTGCTCGAACAGCTCGCCGGGCAGCTGCGTGACGACGGGCGCAGCGTGGAACTGCATCTCACCAGGCGCGCGGGCGAGATCGGCGCGATCTGCTCCGACCCGAAACTCGCCGTCGACATCGTCGTGGTGGCCGGCGGCGACGGCTCGGTCAACGAGGCGCTGACCGGCTTCGACGCCATCGTCGCGCCGCCCGCGCTGGCCGTGGTGCCGTTCGGCACCGCCAACGTGCTGGCCTGCGAACTGGGCCTGCCCCGGCATCCGGAGGCCATCGCGCGGATGATCCTGCGCCGCCGCACGCGGCCGCTGCACTACGGCATGGCGAACGGAAGGCCCTTCGTGCTGATGGCCTCAAGCGGCTTTGACGCGGAAGTGGTACACGCGGTGCCGCTGAAGCTGAAACGCCGGCTCGGCAAGGCCGCCTACATACTGAGCGCGCTCAAGGTGGTCATCGGCCGGCCGCGGCGGGACATCACTGTCGACTGCGATGGCGAGAGCCTGCGCTGCCGCCTCGCGGTGGTGGCCAACAGCTCGCATTACGGCGGCCCCTTCGTGCTCTGCCCGCAGGCGGCGTCGACCCGCGAAGGACTGCATCTGATCGCCTTGCTGAACGACAGTTTTCCCGCGCTCGTGCGCGTCGGCATCGCCCTGCTGCGCGGACGGCTGGCGCAGGCCCGCGACGTGGTCATGCGGCCGGTGAGCCATGCCGTCCTGCGCACGGACGAAGCCGTCGCGGTGCAGATCGACGGAGATCCCTTCGGCACCACGCCGGTCGAGATCACGCCGGCCACCCGGGCGCTGACGGTCGTCGTTCCCTGATTTCGGCCCTGAACTGAGAATGAAATTCGCGCGGGCGCCGCTCGCGACGCCGGCAGCCTTGGCAGGCTCAGTCCTCGGCGGCGGCGGACTGCTTCACCAGAAGCTGCTCGGCCTCGGGTGACGACATCGGCTGTCCGTAGAGAAACCCTTGCGCGTATTCGCAGCCCAGCTGGAACAGCTCCAGGGCATCGGAATCCGTCTCCGCGCCCTCGGCCACCACCTGCATGCCGAGGTCGTGCGCAAGGGTAACGATGGAGCGCAGGATCACCGGGCGGGCGCCCTTGCCGTCGCCGCGCACGAA
>JBFHII010000120.1:0-7471 GCA_041596535.1 Breoghania sp.
GCTCTTCACGGGCCCAGGGAACCTCCTTTGGCTACCGAAGACGAGCCAGTTTGCTTCTGCGGCACTGGCCCGGACCATCGAGGCCTCCCGCGGCCTTGTCGGCATGCGACATGCACCACAGGTCAATCAGGCTCGTCTCCGGCATTGTCGGACATCGCGGTTATTTGACAGGCGCGTAGAAGGTGCCCTCGACCTCGACGATGTCGTCCTGGTTCAACCGGTCGACTTCGATGATGGTCCGCGGCGGGTACGGCCCGTCACCCCACATTTCCTTCTGGATCTTGTTCACGATCGGCCGATGGCGGTACATGTCGACGACATAGACAACCAGCCGGACCGCGTCCCGCAGGCTTGCGCCTTCGGACTCCGCAATCATCTTCATGTTCTCGAATGCCTTGCGCACCCGAGCTTCGTGATCCGGAACCAACGCGTTGGTTTCCGCATCAATTCCGCGCATTCCGGCGACGAACACGAAGTCTCCGGCACGGGTTCCCAGCGACCAGGTCGCGGTCGGGATGATGCCGCCTTCAGGGGCCAGGGTCTTGACGCCATTGGGCGAAAGTTCCTGGGCGGTAGCGGCGCCGCCCATCAGGGCGGCACCGACAATCAAGACAGAAAGATGTTTGATAAGCATTGTCATCTCCGTTTAGGCGGTGACTACTCGGCGGCGACCGCCTGTGCCTGACTTGCCTTGTTGCGCACCACAACCTTGATCGCGTCCTCGACACGGTCCTTGGCGTAACGCAGTGCCTCGGGAAGATCCTCCATCATGAAGGTATGCGTATGGATCAGCGAGGCGTCGAAACGCTTCTGGCGCATGAAGGCTTCGGCGCGGTGCGTGGCGGTCTTGCCCTCGCCGCGGATGCCGTAGAGGTAGATGTTGTTGCGCACGAGATAGGCAACATCGATGGGAACCTCCTTGCCGGGGAAGGCCGCGAGACAGATCTTGCCGCCGCGGTTCAGCATCTGGGCCGCCTCGTTGACCGCGTTCGGCGCGCCGGAGCACTCCACCACGTAGTCGACGCCCTTGCCGCCGGTAAGCTTGCGCACGGCTTCCACCGGATCCTCGTTGCGCACGTTGATCACGTGATCGGCGCCCAGCTGCTTGCCGATTTCCAGGCGGTTGTCGCGGGTGCCGGTGAGGATCACCGGCTGCGCGCCCAGCGCCTTGGCGACCGCGGCGCCCAGCAGGCCGATAGGGCCCGGTCCGGAGACCACGACGCTTTCGCCGGCGACCAGGCCGCCGAGTTCCGTCAGGCCGTACATGGAGGTGCCGGCGGTGACCACGAGGGTGGCTTCCTCGTCGCTCATCTCATCGGCCACATGCACCAGCGTGTTGATGTGGTTGACCTGGTATTCGCAGAAGCCGCCGTCGGTGGTGAAGCCGTTGGCGCGGTGGCCCTTGTCGACGTCGCCGTAATTCTTGCCGTAGTTATGGCAGGACGTGTACATGCCCTCGCGGCAGCGCTTGCACTGGCCGCAACCGGCGTGAATCTCGACGGTCACCCGGTCGCCGATCTCGTATTCGTCGACGCCGTGACCGAGCGCCACGACCGTGCCCATGTACTCATGGCCGGGCGTGAAGTTCTTGTTGAAGGGCTCGCCGCCCTCGATGATGGCCGGCAGGCCGTGGTAGATGATCTCCAGATCGGTGGCGCAGATGGCAACTGCATCGATGCGCACCAGAACCTGAGCCTTGTCCGGCGTCGGCACTTTCTTGTCAACGAGCTTCATCTCGCCGGGGTCGCCAAGCACCCAGGCCTTCATGGTCTCGGGGATCGGGAAATCCGCGTTCGTTTTCACACCGTCGGGCATAGCCATGCCTAAATCTCCTCGGTCTCTTCTTGTGATTATGTTCGGGTCTTAGAAGTGACCGACACGAAGCCGGTCAGACAATTCCTTGGCGCACTGCACAACGGAATTGGTGATGTAAGAGCGATAGTCCGCGCTGGCCCTGCCCTTGGGCATGGACACGCTGAGCGATCCGATCACCGCGCCTGCGCCATCGCGCACCGCGGCGCCGATGCACACGACGTCCGGCTCCAGCTCCTCGTCGTCCACCGCAAAGCCCGACCGGCGCACCAGCCGCAACTCCTCTATGAGGCCCGACAACGTCGTGATCGTCTTGTCGGTGTAGGCTGTCAGCCCGTTTTCGGTCGCGACGCGCACAAGCTCTGCCTCGGGCAGCCAGGCGAGGATCGCCTTGCCGGTCGCCGTGGCGTGGGCCGCCTTCGTCTTCCGCAGTTCGTCGGGCTCGACATGCGTCGGGATCAGCGACGGGAAGCGAACCTGGGTTATCAGGGCCGAGCCGTGCAGCACCGCCATCTGCACGCTTTCGCGCAGGTCGGCGTTGAGCTGCTCAAGATCCGGCCTGACGAAATCGGCGATGTCGAATTCCTGGTTGGCCAGCGCGGTCAGCTCGCCGAGCTTCGAACTCAGCATGTAGCCCCGGCCGCGGCCGGCGTGCAGGACATACCCGCGGGTCACCAGCGTCGCCACAAGATGATGGCATGTCGATACGTTGAGCCCCACGGCCTCCGCCAGCTTGTTCAAGTTGAGCGGATTGTTTTTACTTGCGAGGACCTCGACGATCGATAACGCACGGTCAACTGACTGTATTAAGCGCACATCTCTGCTTTCCTTGCGGGCGGAAACTTCGGCGTTACTCGCCTTATAAGCCGACATCTTGAGATTTAGCGCGCTGTCATCCTCCGTATTGCGCAAGATCTTCTCCTCCCAAAGGATCTTTCACCCGGAGAATACGGACGATATGGGAAAAACGTCAAACTAAATCGATATCATCAAAATGAATTTCACATTATGGAAGTCGGCGGGGCGCGACACCGGTGCGCAAGCATTTCCGGATATGACCGTGGGATAGATTCCGCTCAACTTCCCAAGAACTTGCGAACTTATACACGGACAGGGGAGACACGGGCACACAGCTGGGGAAACACCGGCGGCCGCGCGCGCCCTTGGCGGTCACATCCAGTTTCGCGCAATACCCCCATGTCTCTGGAGGCACCGGCCAACGAGGCCACGCAACAGGATGCGGCCCCAGGGTCGGCATTCGCCGGCACGGGCAAACACGGCAGGATTCAGGGATAGGAACCCACGGAGCGAAACCCACGGGGTCCGTCGCCGTGGCCAACACCGGGACGGCCGCACTGCTTCAAGGCCGGCCGGAATCGCCGTATGCGGTTCTAGCGGCTGGAGAAGCGGATCGGCACGCTGAAGGTCATCGTGTTGCCGCTGACCGCGGTGGGGAAAGCCGGCATCGGCGAGGCCCGGCGGATCAGGTCGAGCACCGCCTGATCGAGCACCCCGGCGCCCGACGACCTGACGATGCGGACACCGCTGACAGAGCCGTTCCGCGACACCGTGAAGCGCAGCGTGGCGGTCCCCGAGATTCCCGCCCGCCGGGCGTCGCGCGGATAGCGCTTGGCGCGGCGCAGGCGTGACAGCACCTTGCCCTTGTAGTTGGATGCCGCCGCCTGACCACGCTCGCCGTCGCGCGCCTTGGCGCGCCCGTTGGCATTCGACCGCCCCCGCTCCGAAGTGACGCGCTCCGCGCCCCTGCGCGCGTCGGTCTCGGCATTGCCCCTGGCCTGGCGGAGCGTCTTCGGCGTCTTCTGCGGCTTCTGCCTGACCGGCTCGCGGCTGGCGACCTGAACCGGCTTCGCCGTGGGCGTAGCGTCGGTCGTGATCACCTCGACCGGCGGCACCGGCTCCATCCGCTCCAACGGTTCAAGCGGCTCGGTCTGCTCGACGGGATTGACGCGCTCAGCCTTCGCGACCGCGGCCGGCTCCACCGGCGGCTGCGCGTCCAACGGCTTCGCCGGCACCGGCTCCGCCGGTTTCATGGCTACCGTTTCAACGGGCTCCGACGTGACGGCGCGCGTCTCGGTCACCCCGGCACGCAGCGGCGCAGGCGTCACCTCCAGGGGGTCGAGCAGCGGTGGCGGTTGCACCGCCGCAACCGCCCGGGGAGCCGTCACGGGCGTGATCACATCAAGCGGTTCCTCGACCGGCGGCACCGGATCGTCGGGCGACTCCAGAGCGGCGACCTTCGCTCCGGCAACCAGATCCTCCAGCGATCCCACCACCGAGACGGCGCCACCGGCGGACGCCTCGATCTGAACCAGGTCGGGATTGTGGCTCACATAGGCGGAGCCGGCGAAATGCAGGCCGACGGAAGCGATCAGCCCGGCGCAGAGAAGCCGCGAGAAGCTCATTGCGACTGCCTCCTGGTTATCAGGACGACCTCGCTGGGCGCCGTCTCGGCGATTCTCTTGAGCACCTCCTCCAGCGTGTCGGCGGCCAGCGCGCCGTCGGCGGCGATCTTGATGCGCGCGCCACCGGCACCCTTGTCCGCCCCGGCCTCAGCGTCCTGCACGGCAAGGAACGTCTCGAGATCGATTTCCTCGTCGCGCAGGTAGAAGCGCCCGTCCGCGTCGATGACCAGCGCGCCAGTGGAGCGGACGCTCTCGTCCTCGGCGAAATTATCCGGCGGCGCGATGCGGCGCGCGTCATCGCGCGCGACCGATCCCGCGAACAGGAAGAAGATCAGCATCAGAAAGACGATATTGATGAGCGGTATCGTGTTGTCGGGCGGTGTCCGCCGCGCGCGTTTCTTCAGCCGCATCGGCCTGTTCCTGCTTTCAAGTCCTCGTCCGGCGCACGACGTCAGTCATTGTCGGTCAGCACGATGGCGTTCAGACCGGCGGCCCGCGCCGCGATCATCACGTCCGTGACGCTCTGCACGGTTGCTTCGGGGCCCGACCAGATGGCCAGTGTCTTGCGCTCGCCCTCCGCAATGCGCCGCAACCGCGATTCCATGTCGCCGGCCTCGACCGCCACCCCGTTGAGATCCATCCGCCCGGCGGAATGCACCCGGATCAGCGCCGGCCGCGCCGCGGCACCGCCGCCCGATGCCCCGCTCGCCAACGGCACAAGCTGGTAGCGGGTGAAACTCGAGGCCAGCATGAAGAACAGCAGCAGCAGGAAGATCACGTCGATCAGCGACGTCAGGCCGACGGCCTTCCTCCTGACCCGCGTCCTAGCCCGCATAACGCGGCCCCTGACCGGCGCTATCGAGCGCCACCACGGTGCGGCCACTGCGGTCGGCGGTCGCTCCGGTGAAGAAGGCGGTCACCAGCGAGTCCATCTCGGTTTCCTCGCGCTCGACCTTGCCGTCGAACCAGCCGACGATGGCCGAGACGGGAATGGCGATGGACAGGCCGACGGCGGTGGTCAGCAGCGCCACCCAGATGCCACCCGCCAGAACGGACGGGTCCACCGCGGCGCCTGCGCCCTGCATCGCCTGGAAAGCCTCGATCATGCCGATGACGGTTCCCAGCAGGCCGATCAGCGGCGCGGTCTGGGAGATCATGTCGAGCGGCCGCAGGTAGGCGCGCAGCTGCGCGACCCGGTTCACGCAGATCCGCTCGATGTCGTCGCGCAGCAGCTCGGTCCTGGTCTCCGGGTGCAACTTGCTCTGGATCAGCTTCTGCAGCACGCCGCAGACCACGGAACGGCCTTCGGATACCTCGCGCAGCGCGTCCTGGGGCCGGCCGTCGTTCCACAGCGCAAGCGCCCGCTGCGCGCGCGCGTGGCTGCCGACGCGCAAATGCGCGAACTGCATCAGCTTGGCGATGACCAGAGCCCCGGCGACAACCGACAGCGCCAGCAGCAGCAGCACGACCGGGCCACCGGACTGCACCAGCCCGGCCAGCGGCCGTGCGAAGGGCGGTGCGCTTTCCATCAGATTGGACAGCATGATCTTCCTCACAGCGTAATGTGCGGCACATCCGGAAGCGGGTCGCGGAGACTGGCTCGAGCTTCCCGGCCGCGTGTGCACAGACAAACAATCGGCTAGCCGCGATGCCGCGACTGCCGCGAATTCGGTTCCTACAGGACCAGATCGATTTCGGTGCGCGACGACAGCCGCAGCGCGCCAAGACAGTCCGGGGCGTCACCTGTGGCGCCCTCGCAGGCGCGCACGTCGTTCACGAGAAAACGCGAGAAACCACCGCAGTCGCCCCTGGCGACGTCGTACTGGCGCACCCGCGTCTTGCCCGCGGGCAGCGCGCCGATGTCGATCGCCGCATAGCCGGCGACGCCCTCGGCATCGTCGAAGACCACCAGATCGATCGCGAATGCCGTCAGCGCGGACGCCATGTCGTTGCGCGTGACCAGCGTCACCCGGCAGGTGCCGTTGACGGTTTCCGCCTTGTTCAACTCGAAATGGATGCCCTTGGCCGCGTTTTCTTCCGCGGTTGCGGGCGCCAAGGGCGCCACCATCAGCGCCACAAGGAAAGGAAGGACGTTTCGCGACATGCCGTGCGCTCCGTGTTTGCATTTCCTGAAAGGGGTGATGGTCATGCGGATTTCCTTGCCTCAGGCCGCCAGGCCGTCTCCCGGGAATCGATCCGCGTATCCGGCCCGGCCTCCATCTGGGCGTCCGACACCAGCATCGGAAATCCGGCGCTGCAGTGTTCCAGCCGCGCGGATACGTTGAAGACGTCGGCAATGAGATCGGGGGTGACGACCTCGCCAGGCACGCCGCTCGCCGCAAGCTGTCCATCGCGCAGTACGATCAGGCGATCGCAAAAGCGCAGCGCGAGATTGATGTCATGCACGGCAACGATGGCGCAGGCCCCGCTAGCGGTGACATACTCTTTGGCGAGACGGATGGCCGCCAGCTGCCAGCGCAGATCCAGCGCGCTGGTCGGCTCGTCCAGCAGCAGCAGCGACGGTTCGCGGATCATGGCCAGGCACAGGCCGACGAGCTGACGCTTGCCGCCCGACAGTTCCTGCAAGGGGCGGTGCGCCTCGGCCGAAAGCCCCAGCGCATCCAGCAGAACGCTCATGCGCTGCTCCAATGCCGAAGCGGCCAGATCCAGCTGCATGGCGCGCGCATAGCTGTGCATCAGTTCATAGGGCGACAGCGACGACCCCTGCGGCGGGGTCTGCGGCATCAGCGAGATCCGCGAGGTGCGCGTGCGGGCCGGCAGGGCGCGCACGTCGGCGCCATCGAGCAGAACGTCACCGTCATGGGCGCGGCCGATCGCCAGCGTGCGCAGGAACGTCGACTTGCCCGAGGCATTCGGCCCGATCAGCCCGACGAAGCTGCCCGGCGTGATGTCCTCGAGCGTGATGCGATCGAGAATCCGGCGCCGGCCGATACGCACGGAAAGATCGCGAACGGAAATCACCGCCATACCGCGTCCCCCCGTCTCAGAGAGATCAGCAGCAGGAACACAGGCACGCCGATGATCGCGGTGATGATGCCGACGGGCACGTAGGCGCCCGGCACGATCATCTTGGAGACGCAGGACGCCAGCGACAGCAGCACGGCCCCGGTGAGACAGGCGCCGGGCACCAGGAACCGGTGATCCTCGCCCAGCAGCATGCGCGCGATATGCGGCCCGACGAGACCGACGAAACCGATGGTGCCCACGAAACACAC
>JBFHII010000121.1:0-7458 GCA_041596535.1 Breoghania sp.
GCAGGGCGTGTTCGAGGCTGCCGCGCGCGTCTTCCAGCGCGTCCAGCGCCTGCGCCAGCGACGCGATCGGTGCCGTCAGCAGGCCACCCGACTGGTCCGCCTTGCGCTCCAGCCGCCGCAACAGGCCGGCAAGTTCGGGAATCGGCGAGCCGTTGCCGTTCAATGTCTCGTGCGCATCGCCGATGTCGCCGGCGATCTTCTCCACCTGCATCATCTGCTGGCGGCGGGCGGCGAGCTCTTCCTCCTCGCCCGGCTGCGGCGCGAGCGTCGTCAGTTCGTCAACCGCGGCGCGCAGGAAATCCGCCTCGCGGCGCGCTTCCTCGATACGGGCACGGTGATCCTTGAGCGCCTTGTCCGTGGCGCGAACGGCGCGATAGGCCTCGGCAACGGCCGCCGCATCCGCTTCCAGCCCGCCGAAGGCGTCCAGCAGCCTGCGGTGGCTGGCCGGATCGACCAGGGCGCGGTCGTCGTGCTGGCCATGGATCTCGACGAGCTGGCTGCCGATCTCGCGCAACAGGCTGGCGCTGACCGGACGGTCGTTGATGAAGGCGCGGGTGCGGCCGTCGGCGCTCTGGGCGCGGCGCAGGATGATGTCGCCATCGTCGTCGATGTCATTGGCCCGGAGCAGCGCGCGCGCGGGATGGTCCAAGGCGACATCGAAGGCGGCGGTGATCTGGCCCTGGCTTTCGCCATGCCGCACCAGCGACGCATCGCCGCGTCCGCCCAGCGCCAGGGACAACGCATCGAGCAGGATCGACTTTCCCGCGCCGGTTTCCCCGGTGAGAACCGTCATTCCGGCGGTGAAATCGATGTCCAGCCGGTCGATCAGAACGATATCGCGGATCGAAAGCGCTGCCAGCATGGGCGGTGTGATGTCTCTAAATGAGAAAACTAGAGAATGTTGATACCCGCAAACGCCTTGCTGATCCAGCTGCCCTCGTCGGCACTGGGCTCATAGCCACCCTTCCGCAGCAGCGTGTAGGCATCCTTGTACCAACGGCTTTCGGGGAAGTTGTGGCCCAGCACGGCGGCCGCGGTCTGCGCCTCGGAGACGACGCCGAGCGAGAAATAAGCTTCCGTCAGGCGCGCGAGCGCCTCTTCCACGTGGCGGGTCGTCTGGTAGCGCGTGACCACCACGCGGAACCGGTTGATGGCGGCGATATGGTTGCGCTTGTTGAGATAGTAGCGCCCGACCTCCATCTCCTTGCCGGCCATCTGGTCCTGGGTCACCCGGATCTTCTTGCGCGCGTCGTCCGCGTATTCGCTGTCGGGATAGCGGCGCACCAGCTCGGACATGGCCTCGAGCGCCTTCTCCGTGGTCTTCTGGTCGCGGGTGACGTCCGGCATCTGCCGGAAGTAAGACTGGCCGATAATGTAGAGCGCATAGGCAGCATCGGGGCTGCCGGGGTGGAGCGTCACGAAGCGCCGCGCCGAATTGATCGCTTCCTGGTACTTGCCGCGCGAGTAATTGGCGAAGGCGATGTTGATCAGCGACTTGCGCGCATATTCGGAATAGGGGTGAAGCCGGTCGACTTCCTCGAATTTCTTGGCCGCCGCGCCCAGATCACCGGCGGCACGCAGCGCAAGACCCTCGTTGTAGAGCTGGTCCGCAGGCGTATCGTCGAGCGCCAGATCATCGGCCTCTTTGGAGGCGCACGCGGCAAGCGCCAGCAGCCCCGCCAGGGAGGCGGCGCGCAACGCGCGTGTGTACCCGTTGCGCTTCGCGCGGCTCATGGACGTCAGACTACGCAACACCTGGAGGCTCTCCCTCGCGTGACGGATCGCCGGTCGCGATCCCAAAACATGGCCATACCATACGACCGGCCATTCAAACAGCAACCGGCAGCAACCGGCAGAAACCGGAAAACGGCAACCGGGTACCCGTGCTTCTAGCCGAATATCGCGGTCAACGTAAGCACAAGATCACTCTGCGTCCCATCGTTGCCGCGGGACCAAGAGCCGAACGCTGCCAAGCGGGATCGCGCGGCTTTGCAACTTTTTTAAGGCGCTGCGGGACTGACGGCGAGAATACGCTGGAAAAAGCGATCCTGGCGCTCAGGAGTGATCGGGGGAATAGGCGGGCGCGGAAATTTCGCTCGTCAGATCGACCGGGCGTGATTCGCGCTCGCGGCGCGCCTCACCCTCGACGATCTCATAGGCATCCTCATCGGCAAACAGGGCCACGAGAACCGCATTGTTCATGGCATGCCCGCCCTTGTACGAGCGGTATTCGCCCAGGATCGGCAGGCCCGAGAGCGCCAGGTCGCCGATGGCGTCCAGCGTCTTGTGGCGCACGAACTCATCGGCCCAGCGCGTGCCTTCCGGGTTGAGCACCCGATCGCCGTCGATGGCGACGGAATTTTCCAGGGACGAGCCGCGGGCAAAGCCCATGGCCCAGAGCTTCTCGACATCGCTGACGCGGCCGAAGGTGCGCGCGCGGGCGATTTCGGTTCGGAACAGCTCCGGCGTCAGATCGCCGACGAACGACTGGCGGCCGATCAGCGGCGTTTCGAAATCGATGGTGACATTGAAGCGCGTGCCGTCATAGGGGCGCAGCTCGCTGACGGCACCCTTGTGCTCGACCCGGACGGGCTTCTTGATGCGGATATAGCGGCGGCTGGCCGCCTGCTTGACGAGGCCGACCTGATCGATGGCGTCGACGAACTGAATGGAGCTTCCGTCCATCACCGGAATTTCGTCGCCATCGAGTTCGACCAGCGCATTGTCGACACCGAGGCCGCGCAGCGCCGCCATCAGGTGCTCGATGGTGGCGATCGTGGCGCGATCGTTGCCAATCGCCGTGCACAGCGCCGTGGCCGTTACGGCCGACCAGATCGCGTCGATTTCGACGTCGGACCCGTCGGCGCCGCCATCGGAATCTGCCGTGCGGACGAACATGATTCCGGTATTTTCATCGGCGGGATAAAGCGTGATCGAGGCGGGTTCGCCGGAGTGAACACCGATGCCGGACAGGCGAATCTGGTCTGCGAGGGTCTGCTGTTTGCTGCTCATGTCCGTCATTCAGAATTCCCCGCACGGCCTGAAAGCCGCTTGCCTCGCCGCATCGGCGCCTTGCCGATGCTTGTCGTATGCGCCATTTACCGCCATTTTTCCGGCCGATTGCCTGCCGGGCAGTCCCGGGCATGGCATGTGATCGAATCCGTTTATCAATGGTGAACGGACAATAGCCTTCGGGGTGCAGGGGTCGAAATAAAGCTTTGTTACGCATTGTAACGGAATCTCCTCCGGCGCCGGCAACACCCCCGGTCCCGGGGAGAACAAACGCAAACGGCCCGGCAAGAATGCCGAGCCGCCGCCTTGCGAAGGGCAGTGAGAAAGCCTGGTCGTCAGTTGGCCTGACGGCGCAGGAACGCCGGGATTTCCAGCTGGTCGTCGTCCGAGGCGTGGTGGGCCTGCGGCGCCATGCGGCCCTGCTGATCCTGACGCGCATGCGGTTCCTGACGGCTCGGGTCCGGACGTCCGTGCGCGTCGAGCTGACCCGCCGCACCACGCGGCTGGGGCGCTGCCGGGCGCGGGGCGTAATCGGCCCGGACCGGCTGACGCGGCTCGTGCGGCTGCTGGGCATAGGCGTCCTCGCCCTCATAGCCCTCGTCGTCCTCACGGCGGCCCAGGCCGCTGGCCAGCCGGCGCAGCAGGCTCATCGGCCGGCGATCGTCTTCGCCATGCTCGTCATGATGTTCACCAGCCTGGTGAATTTCAGCCTGCACCATCGGCGGAAAGTCTTCCACACGCGGCATCCGCGGCGCTGCTTCCGCCGCTGCCGGCGGGATGTAGGGCTCGGCGGTGGGCTCGGGCACGGCCTGCGGAGCCACAGGCAGCTCATCCACCTCCACCGGCACGTCCGGCTCGCTGACCAGCGCCGGGTTCGGCTGGTAGCTTTCGATCGTCACGCCGGGATCGGTGGCGACCGGGGTCGGCATGGCGATGGCCAGCTCGGCCTCCAGGCGCTCCGCCGGATCCGGCTCGACGCGGGCGGGAGCCGCCGGGGCCGGAGCCTCCAGCGGGGCGGAAGCACGCGCGGTCGCCGACTTCAGGCGTTCGGCCAGTTCGGCCATGCGGGCCTCGGCGGGAGAGGAATCCTCGCGGACCTCCCGGTCGATGCCGGTCGCGACGACGGAAACGCGGATCGAGCCTTCCATGCCCTCATCAAAGGTCGCGCCCATGATGATGTTGGCTTCCTCGTCGACTTCCTCGCGGATGCGGGTAGCCGCCTCGTCGACCTCGAACAGCGTCATGTCCTTGCCGCCGGTGATCGAGATCAGCAGGCCCTTGGCGCCCTTCATCGTGGTCTCGTCGAGCAGCGGGTTGGCGATCGCCGCTTCCGCCGCCTGCAGCGCGCGGCCCTCGTTGGAGGCCTCGCCGGTGCCCATCATCGCCTTGCCCATGCCGCGCATGATCGAGCGCACATCGGCAAAATCGAGGTTGATGAGGCCTTCCTTGACCATCAGGTCGGTGATGCAGGCAACACCGGAGTAGAGCACCTGGTCGGCCATCGCGAAGGCATCCGCGAAGGTCGTCTGGGCATTGGCCAGGCGGAACAGGTTCTGGTTGGGAATGACGATCAGCGTGTCGACGTTCTGCTGCAGTTCGTCGATGCCGTGCTCTGCCAGGCGCATGCGGCGCTGGCCCTCGAACTGGAACGGCTTGGTGACGACGCCGACCGTCAGGATGCCGCGCTCGCGGGCTGCCCGGGCGATCACGGGGGCCGCACCGGTGCCGGTGCCGCCGCCCATGCCGGCGGTGATGAACACCATGTGCGCGCCGGTCAGGTGATCGTTCAACTCGTCGATGACTTCTTCGGCGGCCGCGCGGCCGACTTCGGGCTGCGATCCCGCACCCAGGCCTTCCGTGACCGCGACGCCCATCTGGACGACGCGTTCGGACTGCGACAGGGCCAGCGCCTGGGCGTCGGTGTTGGCGACGACGAAGTCGCACCCCTGCAGGCCGGCCTGGATCATGTTGTTGACGGCATTGCCGCCGGCGCCGCCGATTCCGAAGACGGTAATCCTCGGCTTCAGCTCCGTTATGTCGGGCATCTTAAGATTGATGGTCATGGCTTCCTCATATCCTTCCCGCGCGCCCTGAGACGGGCGGGCGGACTTCCCTCGCAAGTATCAAACCGGCTTTCGCCGACAAACGGCCCCACCACGAGCCGCAACTCAGAAACTCTCCCGGAACCACTGGCCGACACGCGCCAGATAACCGGTTCCGGTCATCCGCATCTGCCGACTGCGATCGGGTACGAACTGTTCCATCTGCGACACTTGCGGATAGATCAGCAGGCCGACAGCGGTCGAGAAGGCAGGGCCCTTCGCCGCTTCCGGCAATCCTGTAATGCCCAACGGGCGGCCGAGGCGCACATGGCGGCCAAGGATCAGCCGCGCCTGTTCGGCAAGGCCGGTCATCTGGCTCGCGCCGCCGGTGAGCACGACGCGCTTGCCGACCTGGCCGGCAAAGCCCGAGGCGTTGAGACGGTCGCGCACCAGCTCCAGCGTCTCCTCGATGCGCGGCCGGATGATCCGCGTCAGCACGCTGCGCGGGATCTGCTGCGGCAGGTCGCTTTCCTCGTCGACCGGCGGCACGCTGAGCAGATCGAAATCATCACCGCCACCGGGCAGCGCATTGCCGTACAGCGTCTTGATGCGTTCTGCGTCGCGCAGGCGCGTGGACAGACCGCGCGCGATGTCCGTGGTCACGTGATGGCCGCCGATGGCGATCGCGTCCACATGCACGGCCTGGCCCTCGACGAAGACGGCGAGCGACGTGGTGCCGCCGCCGAAATCGATGCAGGCGACGCCGAGTTCGGCTTCATCATCGACCAGCGTCGAGAGGCCGGAGGCGAACGGCGTCGCCACCATGGTCTCGACCTGCAGATGGCCGCGATTGACGCAGAGCTCGAGATTGCGCACCGGCGGCGTGTCGGCGGTCACCACATGCATGTCGACGCCGAGCTTGCGGCCGATCATGGCGCGCGGATCCTGGATGCCGCGGTTGCCGTCGAGCGTGTAGGAGATCGGCAGCGCGTGCACGATGGCGCGTCCGTCGACCGCGAAATGATCACCGCCGGCAGTCAGAACCCGCTTGATGTCGGCTTCGGTGACCGCATCGCCGCCGAGATCCACGCTGGCGCAGAAGATCTCGCTCGACAGGCGGCCGCAGGTGGTGTTGACCAGCAGGCTCTCGACCGTCACGCCGGCCATGCGCTCGGCGGAATCCACCGCCAGGCGGATCGCCTGTTCGGCGAGGTCCAGATCGATCACCACGCCGGACTTGATGCCGCGGGCGCGCTGGTAGCCGTAGCCGAGCACTTCCACCGAATGCGTCCGGCCCGGCAGCACTTCGTTTTCCTCGCGCGGCGTCAACTTGGCGATCAGGCAGCACACCTTGGTCGAGCCGACGTCGAGCACGGAGATGATCACCGAGCGGCGGCTGGGCAGCGGCTGCATGCGCGGCAAATAGGGAGAGGACGGCGACGCCATCAGGTGTCCTTCCCGTGCTTGTCGGCGCCGTGGCGCGATTGTCCGGATGTCTGCCGGCGCAGGGCGGCGTCCTCGGTAAGGCGCACCACGACGCGGTCGGCAAGCCGCAGATCAACGGCGGCGATGTCGCGCGACAGCAGGCCGCTGTCGTCATCCAGCCGCACCAGTTCGTGCAGCGCCGCGTCGACGCCCTCTTCGGGCAGCCGCACGGTGATGCCGTTTTCCAGCACCAGGTTCCAGCGGCGGTCGGCGATGAGGACGGCGGCGCGCACCCGCGAGCGCAGCGACGGCATCGTGTCGAGCATGTCAGCCATGGCCTTGCCGCGTTGCTGCGCACCGTGGCCGACCAGCAGCAGCAGGTTGGCGTAGCGCTCGTCCACGTCATCGGTGATCACGCGGCCTTCCGCGTCGATGATCGAGATGATCTGGCCGCGCTGCCACAGGGCGAAGGGCTCACGCTCCTCGACGGTGACCTGCAGCGTGCCTGGATAGAATTTCTGGACCGAGACGTTCTTGACCCAGGCGATGCGGGCGAGCCGGTCGCGCGCGGCCTGCGCATCGAACAGCAGCAGCGACGAGCCATCGCGGATCTCGAGCGCTTCCAGGATCTGGAATTCGTCGGTCTCGCGCTGGCCGGAAAGCTTGATCGCCTCGAACGAAAAGCCGGCCGCCGCCGTCAGCGTGTCGGCGACCGCCTGGGTGTGCCCGCCGAGCACCATTCCGTAGAGCCCCGTGGCCGCCAGGAAACTCGCGGCCCCCGCGCGTCCTGCCCAACGCGGCAGGAAGGCGAGGAAGCCGGCGGAGCGCCAGACCGGCCTCTGGTGCAGACGTGCGACGCCGCTGCGGCGCGAAACGGCTCTCGCCGGCGCCTGCCGCGGTTCGTCCTGTCGTCTTTTCACCGATCGCAACTCGCGTTCTCCACAATCCAACTCACCAGCTCGGGGAAACCGTGCCCCGC
>JBFHII010000122.1:0-7411 GCA_041596535.1 Breoghania sp.
CGATCTTCTGCCTCGCCACCGACCTGGAAGACCTGACCGAGCGGATCGGCAAGATCGTGGTCGGCTACACCCGCGAGCGCGAGCCGATCGTCGCCAGCCAGCTCAAGGCGAGCCCGGCCATGGCCGTGCTGCTCAAGGACGCCCTGATGCCGAACCTGGTGCAGACGCTGGAAAACAACCCGGCGTTCATCCACGGCGGACCCTTCGCCAACATCGCGCATGGCTGCAACTCGGTGACCGCCACCACGACGGCGCTGAAGCTCGCCGACTATGTGGTGACGGAAGCCGGCTTCGGCGCGGATCTGGGTGCCGAAAAATTCTTCGACATCAAGTGCCGCAAGGCGGGTCTGACACCGTCGGCCGTGGTCATCGTCGCCACTGTTCGTGCACTGAAGATGCACGGTGGCGTCGCCAAGGACGACCTCGGCGCGGAGAATGTGGCTGCCGTGAAGGACGGTTGCTCCAATCTCGCCCGTCACATCGAGAACGTGAAGAAGTTCGGTGTGCAGCCGGTCGTCGCCATCAACCAGTTCATCAACGACACCGATGCCGAACTGGAAGCCGTTCGTGAAGTGGCCGCCGGCCTGGGCGCCAAGGCGATCGTCGCGGCGCATTGGGCGAAGGGTGGCGAAGGCATCGAGGAACTCGCGCATCACGTCGTCGAGTTGTGCGAGAAGCCGTCGGAGTTCAAGCCGCTGTATCCGGCCGAAATGCCGCTGTTCAAGAAGATCGAGACGATCGCGACCGAGATCTATCGCGCGTCCGAAGTCACCGCCGACGCGAAGGTGCGCAACCAGCTCAAGGATTGGGAAAAGGCCGGTTATGGCGACTTCCCGATCTGCATGGCGAAGACGCAGTATTCGTTCTCGACGGATCCGACGCTGAAGGGCGCGCCGGAGGGGCATGCGATCAACATCCGTGAAGTCCGGCTGTCCGCCGGCGCGGGCTTCATCGTGGCGATCGCCGGCGACATCATGACGATGCCGGGCCTGCCCCGCGTGCCGTCCGCCGAGGCCATCCACCTCGATGAGGACGGACTGGTGCAGGGTCTGTTCTAGGCCGCATCAATGACAATGCCCCGGACCGGCGGTTCGGGGAGGGACACCGGGCGCAGGCAACTGCGCCCGGTTTTTCTTTGGGCGGCGCTGTCGCAAGTCACGGGCGTGCCGCTCAGGCGCGGGTGCGCTTGACGGCGGGACGGCGGAAGTTTGTTTTGGGAAACAGGGGGGAAGGAAATGGTCGGAGCGGCGGGATTCGAACCCACGACCCCTTGACCCCCAGTCAAGTGCGCTACCAGGCTGCGCTACGCTCCGACACAGATCGGTTACCTAGCCCGTTCGCGGGCCCCGCGCAAGGACGTTCGCGCCATGTGGATGAATTTCGCATCGTCCAGCATTTCACCGCGATGCGCCTCCAGTGCGATGAGGCCCCAGGCAAGCCCGTAGAGCAGGAAGAGATGGCGCCAGTGGTCCATGTCAATCACCAGCCCCATGATGTCGTGGCCGAACAGGGTCACGAAGGTGGCGACGGCGACCGGGGTCCAGGGGCGCGGCTTGAAGATCAGCGGGAACAGCGCCGCCAGCGTCCAGAAGGTCAGCACGATGTAGCTGATGCCGCCCAGCCAGCCGTAGGCGATGAATGCCTTCAGGTAGATGTTGTGCGGGTCTTCGGTGAACACCTTGTAGAATTCCAGCGGGCCGATGCCGAGCGGATGTTCGGCCGCCAGCAGGAAACCCGCCGCATGGCGGGCGAAACGGCCCATGCGGGCGCTGTCATAGTCCTGCAGCAGCGAGGCGCGCTGGGTGAACAGGCTGCTGACGCTGTCCAGCGACAGCGCGGCGGAGAGCGTCAGTGCCAGAAGCAGAACGCCGGCGATTGCCAGGCCGGTCAGTTGCAGCCGTCGCACCGCGCTGCGTTCGTTGATGAAGACGATGAGGCCCGTGGCCGCCATGACGAAGGCGGCGAGCGCCCAGGTGGCGCGTGAGAACGACAGCAGGACGCCGATCAGCAGCACCAGGAGGAGCAGGCAGGCGCCGATCTTCGCGGCAGTCCGCGCGGTCAGGATTGTGTAGGTGAACGTGGCAACGGGAAAGATCAGGAACGGCCCGAAGACGTTGGGATCCTGAAACGTGCCGCGGGCGCGCCCGTAGAGGGTGAAGGATTCCGTTCCCGGCAGCAGCCCGAAATAGCCGACGATGCCGGCGAGCGCGGCAACGATGGCGGCCGCGGTGTAGCCGCGCACGATGGGGCGCAGATGGTCGGACGACTGGGCGATGACGCCGGCGTAGAACACGGCGCCGGAGGCCAGGAACATGGACACCGCCATGTACATCGGGCCCTTTGCGTAACTGGTGAGCTGCGTCACCGACAGCAGCCCGCCCGTCATGAACAACAGGATCAGCAGCACCAGCGGCGCGAAACCCTGTTTCAGTTCCAGCCCGCAGATGGCCCAGATCACCATCGCGCCGAGCAGGAGGATGTCGTAGGGCGCCGGTTCGCTGATGACAAAGAATCCGGAGAAGGCACAGAGCCACAGCGTTGCCCGCGCGATGCTTCGCGCGGGCCCCAGAACGGGCGCCTGAGGCGTTGAGGTGCCGCTCCCCGTCAATACGCGTGCTCCGTGTTGAGCAGGCGGAAGGGGGTCAGGAACAGGATGTAGAGATCCAGCGCCAGCGACCAGTTCTCGATGTAGTAGAGGTCGCTTTCGATGCGGTGGCGGATCTTGTCCGGCGTGTCGCATTCGCCGCGCCAGCCGTTGATCTGCGCCCAGCCGGTCACGCCGGGCTTGACCTTGTGGCGGGCGAAGTAGCCGTCGATCACCTGGTCCCAGAGCTTGTTGTCGGTGTTGGCGCCCAGGGCGTGCGGACGCGGGCCGACAAGCGACAGCTCGCCGCGCAGCACGTTAAAGAGCTGCGGCAGTTCGTCGATCGACGACTTGCGGATGAAGCGGCCGATCGGCGTGACGCGGGGATCGCCCCGGGTGACTGCCACCCGAGCGTCGGCGTCGGTCTTGTCCGTGTACATGGAGCGGAACTTCAGGACGTCGATGACCTCATTGTTGAAGCCGTAGCGTTTCTGGCGGAACAGGGCCGGGCCGGGGCTGGTGGCCCGGATGGCGATTGCCGTGGCCAGCATCAGCGGTGACAGCAGCACCAGCGCCAAGGTCGCGAAAAACAGGTCGAATGCCCGCTTGGCGATGGAATCCCAGTCGGCGATGGGCCGCTCGAACATGTCGAGCAGCGACACCGAGCCGATGTAGGAATATGAGCGCGGCCGGAAGCGCATCTTGTCGGCATGCGCCGAGAGGCGAATGTCCAGCGGCAGAACCCAGAGCTTTTTCAGGAGCTGCAGCAGGCGCTTCTCCGCGCGCAGCGGGATAGAGACGATCAGCAGCTCGAGCTGGGTCAGGCGCGCGAACTCCACCAGTTCGTTGATGGTACCGAGCTTCGGGTAGCCTGCGACCACCGGCGGCGAGCGTTCGTCGTCGCGGTCGTCGAAGATGCCGCAGATGCGGATGTCATTGTCGCGCTGGGCTTCCAGCTCGATGATCAGCTCGGCCGCCGCCATGCCGCCGCCGACGATGACCGCGCGCCGCTCCAGCCGGCCTTCCGCGGTCCAGCGCTGGACGAAGCGGGCCAGAATGACCCGGAACAGCGTGAAGAACGCGAGGCCGCCCACGTACCAGCTGGCGAACCAGACGCGGGAGAACTCTTCGCCGACCTTGGCGAAGAAAACCGCCAGGGCGAAGAAGCCGAAGACAACGGTCCATGCAGTGAAGATGCGTCCGAGCTGCGAGACGTAGGTCCGGAACGCGGCGACCTGATAGCCGTCGGAGGCCTGTATCAGAGCGATCGCCAGGATCGGTGCGAGGGCCAGGGCCGCCGCATAGTACAGGTTGAACGCTTCATCGGGAAAGACGTAGACATAGAATGTCGCGAGACCGATGGCGATGATCGCCAGGCCGTCCGCGAGACGCACGAAGCCCGACAGCACCGCGCGGGACATCGGCCGGCTCGACAGCCGCGCTGCGATTTCCAGCGCACGCTCGCCCAGCTTGGCGTGATCGTGCGGCATCGCGTCGTCCTTTGCCATGTCGCCGACACCTTCATGCAGCGCTTGGCGGAAACGGGACTGAAATTCAGCATCCAGATTGGTCATGGCGGAACCGTTGGCCTTTGTCGTGGCTTCTATCTTGCGGTTGTCGTTCAGGGTCATGGGCTAGCCATTGACCCGGTGATTGATGCGGCGCCCACCATGCGCATCGCCGAGTTCGCGAAGCGGGCGGATGCGGGCAACATCCTCGATATCCTGCTGCTGGCCCTTGGCAACGGGACGTGAGGCGTCTTCGTAGAAGGTGAGGACGGCACGGGCCATCTGGTCGAGCGAAAAGCCGGCGCCGAGAATGTTCTGGTGCAGAACCGCAAGCGCCCGGGCATGGTCGGGGTTCTACATTTTCCCGCGCATCGCGGCGGCTAGCGCGAAGTCGTCGCCCGGCTCGATCAGCGCGTCCGTGTGGCCCTCGAAAATCTCCGGAATGCCGCCGACCCGGGTGGTGACCAGCGGCATGGCGGCGGCGACCGTCTCCAGGACGATGTAAGGCATGGATTCGGCACGCGAGGGGATCACCACGCAGCGGGCCATGGCAAAGGCGTCGCGCGCCGGCATCGGCGGGTGGAACGACACGTGCGCGCCCAGGCCGAGTTCCTCGGCCATTTGCTTGTATTCCTCCACCTGCGCGCCGGGTCCGACCATATGGGCCGTCGGATGGCGGCCGGTTTGCTCGTGAATGATCGCCAGCGCCTGGAGGAAGACGTCCGGGCCCTTCAACTGGCGCATCTCGCCGATGAACAGGAAATCCGCGGCGTTCGCGTCCGGGACGACGGGCTGGAACTCGTCGGGCCGCAGGCCGTTGTGGATCACCCGGTTGGCGACTTTCGGCGCGTGGATCTTGTCGTGGTACTGCGCTTCCTCGTAATGCGACACGAAGATCAGTCCGTCGGTCATGCGTTCCATGGCGCGCTCCAGGGTGAAGAACACCTTGCCTGTGGCGCTGTCTTTGGAAAAATGCAGGCTGCCGCCGTGCGGGCTGTAGAACCGCTTGACCGGGGCGCCGCGCGCACGCATCGCGGTGCCGATCAGCCGCGCATAGGCGCCGCCCTTGGCGCCATGGCCATGCAGGACGTCGGGTTCGAGGCCATGCAACTGGCGCAGCACGCCCCAGATCGCCGACAGGTCGCCAAACGACAGGCTGCGGCGCATCGGCATGCGGATCAGGCCAAGCTTGAGTTCGCTTTCCAGCCGCGCGAGTTTTTCTTCGGCAAAAGCGTCGTCTGTGTTGCTCGCACAGATCAGTCCGACATGGTGTCCGGCGGCGTTTTGCGCGCGTACCAGATCGCAGACGTGCCGGAAGGCGCCTCCGATAGGCGCACGGATGCAATGCACGATCCTGTCAGGTGTCGTGGTCATTGGGGTCGGCTCCCGCATGTTGGGCAGCGCCGCCTTACGGTCTGTACGCTGCCTGACGTGTTTCCCTTGTGAGGAAAACCTACGCGCGAGAGGTGAGTCTTCAGTTAATTCGCGTGCTTGCGCCGGCCGCGCCGCCCTTCACAATGGCGTTGGCGCGGCCGCAGCGGGTGGCGTTCTAGAAGAGACGCTCGCGCACGTAGACGGTGTCGCCGGGGCGCAGCGGGTCGCTCAGAGGGACGCGCGCGTTGAGGATCTCGCCATTGATCTGCCGGGTGATGTCGACGTTGCCCTACTTGGCGCGGGCGTTGAATCCACCCGCGATGGCGACCGCCGTCTGGGCCGTCATGCCGGCCACATAGGGATACTGACCGGCGTTGCGAACTTCGCCCATGACAAAGAACGGGCGGTACTGCTCGACCTCGACGGAGACGTCCGGATCCCGCAGGAATCCTTGGGAAAGCCGTGCTTCCAGGGTGTTCTGCAACTGCTGCGTCGTGCTGCCGCGCGCGGTCACCGTGCCGATCAGCGGAACCGAAATCGCGCCTGCCTGGTCGATCGAATAGGAATTGGTGATGTTGTCCTGGCCGTAGACGACGATGCGCAGCCGGTCACCGGAGTCAAGGTGGTAGGGTTGCGTAAGCGCTTCGTGGAAGGCGGTCGGCGGTCGGCGGTAACCGCTGCAGCCGGCCATCAGCAAAGACAGCAAGATCGAGGCGACGATTGTCGTGCGCATCGGGTGTACTCCAAACTCTGTATCGCGGCGATAATCTCGAAACAGGGTTAAGACGGTGTAAATTCGCGAAAGGGGGCGCTTCAATTTTAAACTTCGGATAAACAAACATTTACAAGTTGTTAATTTTTTGAGCCAGGCTTTCGCGGCTATTAACGGTCTGCTTACCTTAACGAACTATATAAACGGAGAGTTTAGTACGGCGTATTGGATTGGTATGGCCATGAATACCACGATGGAAAACGATGTGGCGCTGGACCTTGTCGCGCTGGGGCGGGCGCTCTGGCGCGCCAAGTTCAAGATCGCGTTCATGATGCTTGGCGCCGCAGCGCTGACCTTCGGCGGCCTGCAACTCGTGGCACCCAAGTACCTCGGGGAGGCCAAGCTCCTCATTGAAAGCCGGCATTCTCTCTATCCCGGATCCGAGCGGGCGGTGGAATCGGAGCGCGCGCTTCTGGACCAGGAAGGCGTTGCCAGCCAGGTGCAACTGCTGCGCTCCTATGATCTCGGCCGCCGCGTTGCGGCAAAGCTGAAGCTCGCCGAGCGCAAGGAATTCAACAGCGCCGCCGGCGGCGGGTCGCTGCTGTCGCGTATCCCGGTGATGCTGGGATTCAAGTCTGATCCCGCGCGCGCCTCGGTCGAGGAGAAGGTGCTGGACGCCTACTTCAAGCGGCTGAAGGTTTTCCAGGTCGAAAAGACCCGTGTGATCACCGTCGAATTTTCCTCCATCGACCGCGAACTCGCCGCTCTGGCGGCCAACACGGTGATCGAGGAGTATCTGGACCAGCAGGCCTCGGCCAAGCGCGAAGTGACCGCGGATGCCGCCGACCAGCTCGAGCCGGAAATCGCCCGGGTGCGGGCCGACGTGGAAGCGGCGGAGCGCAAGGTCGAGGAATACCGCGGCGGCGCCGATCTGCTGCTGGGGTCCAACAATGTGACGCTGGTTCAGCAGCAGCTCGTGGAACTGAACACCCAGCTTGCCACGGCGCGCGCCGCGCGCTCCGAAATCCAGGCCAAGGCCACGCTGCTGCGCAAGTTGCTGGATTCCGGCGGGTCTCTGGAATCGGTATCCGACGTCCTCAACTCGCCGCTGATCCAGCGCCTGCGCGAAAGCCAGGTGGCGCTGCAGGCGCGTATCGCCGAACTGTCGACATCGCTGCTGCCCAATCATCCGCAGATCAGGGCGCTTCGGTCCCAGCTTGACGATTTCGACCG
>JBFHII010000123.1:0-7358 GCA_041596535.1 Breoghania sp.
CCGGTCGGCGCACACCGCCAGCATCCGGCGCATGACAGCGCGCCGTGCCGCGGCTGTCACCCGTTGCGGTCACAAAACGGTCGCCGCACTTGCAAACGGGCCCCTTCCCGCCCTATCGATGAGCGGACCACCGGACACGCGGACCGCATCGCCGGGGCCGCAGGCCGAGAGAGGATAATCATGCGATATTTGCACACCATGGTGCGCGTGAGCGATCTGGACAGCGCGCTGGACTTTTATTGCAACAAGCTGGGCATGATCGAGGTCCGCCGCGTCGATCGCGAGGCGGGACGCTACACGCTGGTGTTTCTCGCCGCCCCAGAGGACGAGCAGAGCGGGCGTGACACCCGCGCGCCGCTTCTCGAGCTGACCTGGAACTGGGATCCCGAGGCCTATGGCGAAGGCCGGAATTTCGGCCACCTCGCCTTCGAGGTCGACGATATCTACGAGACCTGCGCCCGGCTGCAGGCCGCCGGCGTGACCATCAACCGCCCGCCGCGCGACGGCTACATGGCGTTCGTGCGCTCACCCGACAACATCTCCATCGAGTTGCTGCAGAAGGGTGACGCCAAGGCGCCAGCCGAACCCTGGGCATCGATGGAAAACACCGGTCACTGGTAGACCTATCCCGGCGCGTCGCAGCCGGACTTCGGTCCATCTCCGCGGCGCGCCGGACCTCTGCCGCAAGGCGCAGGGATTGCCGATGCGTTGAGGCGGCCGGAGCCGCACACCGCGCCCCGGATTCGCGCCCGCCGGAAGGCTGTCCACAGGCTGATGCCGGCAAAAGTCTCTGCAAACCAAGGGATTGCCGCCATTTCATGCGGCCAGCGAAAATCTTGAACATCACGCGGGAAATCCGGACTTCCCCCCTTGCAGGCTTGTCCAAAGCTCACTATAAACCGCCAACACGTCGCGGCAACGCGGCTTGGGCGCCCATCGTCTAGCGGTCTAGGACGCCGCCCTTTCACGGCGGAAACAGGGGTTCGATTCCCCTTGGGCGTACCACTTTCCCCTTTCGAGGCGCGTCCCCTCGAAAGGCTTTCCTCTCCAAAATCCCTCTGAAAATCGTCTGACACGCGACCCGCGCCGCACCCGCTGCGATCCGCCGTCGCGCGCCGTGGCTGCTCCGCGCGCGCCATGCATTCCCGGCCGTGCCCGCCCCGGACCATCACGGAAAAAGGCCTGCAATCACCCAGCGCCTATATTTGCGGCAGATTCAGCGCCGCGGATGCAGCATCATTACCGCGACTAACAGATTGTAATACAATAAGAAATTCACACACTGCTGGAAACCGCGCGGGCGAATTTTGGTCTGGAGCAATTCCGGCAAACATGATTGCATGCAATCCGAAGGCGCCTGTCCGCCTCCGGTCCGCTTGGCGCCAGACCGGCACACCACGCCATTTCACCATCACGCCGTTTCGCCACCGCGCCAATTCATCATCGGGACCACGCAATGAAACCTGCCGCATCGGAACCCTCCGCAACCGCAACGCCCGGTGAGATCCTTCTCGCGGTGGTCGGCGCGCATCTGCGCGGCATGCCGCTGAACGGCGAGCTGACCCGGCTCGACGCACGCTTCGTCGAGGCCGCGCGCACCAGCGCCGACTACCGGCTCTATGCGCTCGCCGGCCAGAGCGTGCCCAAGCCGGGCATGCTGCGTGGGCCCCAGGGCAGCGGCGCCCCAATCGCGCTTGAACTCTGGGCACTGACGCCGGCCGGATTCGGCACATTCGTGGCCGGCGTCCCCTCGCCCATGAGCATCGGCACGGTGCTGCTGGAGGATGGTCGCAGCGTGAAGGGGTTTCTGGTGGAACCCGAGGCGCTGAAAGGCGCGGAGGACATCACGGCGCTGGGAGACTGGCGCACCTATGTCGCCCAGAGCGCCACAACTGCCAGCTAAGCTTCCGCCAGCCCCACGCCCGAACCGGACGCATACCAAGACCGGATACACCGCAGGACACGACAATGAGCGACGACAGCCTCCCGATCATCGACCTTGCCCCCCTGGTAACCGGCCAGCCCGGTGGCATGGAACAGGTGGCGCGCGAGTTGGGCCGCGCGGCGCGCGAGATCGGCTTTTTCTACATTCGCGGGCATGGCATCGATCCGGCGCTCATTGGCAGCGTCTTCGACGCCTCCCACGCGTTCTTCGCCCAGCCGACCGATGTGAAGATGAAGCTCACCGAGGGCTTTTTCGAAAGCAACCGCGGCTACGTCCCGATGAAGGGCGAGAGCCTCGACCCCACCAAGCCCGCGGACCTCAAGGAGGCCTACAACATCGGCCTCGATCTGGCGGCGGATGATCCGCGCATCGTTTCCGGCGAGCCGTTTCGCGCCGTCAACCAGTGGCCGCCGATCGATGGCTGGCGCAAGACCATGCTCGCCTATTTCGACGCCGTCTGGACCCTCGGCCGCCGGCTGCACCAGGCCATCGCCATCGATCTGGGCGCCGCGCCGGATTTCTTCGAGGACAAGCTCGACGCCCCCATGGCGACGCTGCGCCTGCTGCACTATCCGCCCCATCCGCCGGCAGCGGAAGCCGGTCAGGCCGGCGCGGGCACCCATACCGATTATGGCAACGTCACGATCCTGCTGCCCGACGATGTCGGCGGGCTGGAAGTCCAGCGCCGCGACGGCGCCTGGATCAAGGCGCCCACCATTCCCGGGGCGTTCGTCTGCAACATCGGCGACTGCCTGATGCGCTGGACCAACGACACCTATGTCTCGACGCCGCACCGGGTGGTCAACGACAGCGGCCGCGAACGCTATTCCATCGCCTTCTTTCTCGACCCCAATCCGGACGCCACCGTCGCCTGCCTGCCGTCGTGCGAAAGCCCCGCGACCCCGGCGAAATATCCGCCCGTTTCGGCCGCCGACTATCTCAAGGGCAAGCTCGACGCCACCTACGCGGCGGTGAAGAGCGCCTGATGCGCCAGAGCCTGCCAGGGCACGCCAGCGCGCGCCGTGGCGCGTACGCCCGATTACGCGCCAGTCGCTGAATTTGCCTAATAAATAACCACAAATACACAGGTTGCATGCAATCGCGCATGCGGTCGGGCGGCGCACATCGGCATGACCTTAGGGTCAAGAACCCATCGCCGCTTGAAAAAATATCAAACAAAATCAACTTCTTGAAAATTTTTCGTTGCCACGGGGCCGAATCCGGCCACCCGGCGCCGGCCTTGGCATGCCGGTTGCAGTTCCCCCTGCGAGGTCCGATCGCCGGCGAGCCCGCCGTCCCGTTGACACGCATAGGAGCTGATCATGTCGAACTTCGATCTTTCCCGCCGGTCCCTGCTGCAAGGATCCGCCGCCGGCATTCTTGGACTGGCCGCAGCCGGCTTCCCGAAACTCGCCTCCGCCGCAGGCCTGACGGTGGGCATCGTCTACGTCGGCCCGCGCGACGACTACGGCTGGAACCAGGCCCATGCGGTTGCCGCCGCGGCCCTCAAGGACGTGCCGGGCGTCACGGTCGTGGAAGAGGAGAGCGTGCCGGAAACCGTCGCCGTCTCCAAGTCCATGGAATCGATGATCAATCTGGACGGCGCGAACCTGATCTTCGCGACCTCCTTCGGCTACTACAAACCCTTCGTCCTCGATCTCGCGGCAAAATATCCCGACGTCCAGTTCCGTCATGCGGCGCCCTTGTGGAACAAGGACACCGACCCGATGAACGCCGGGTCCTACTTCGGCTATCTCGACCAGGCGCATTATGTCGACGGTATTGCCGCGGGTCTCTCGACGACCACCAACAAGCTCGGCTTCGTCGCCGCCAAACCGATCGGCACGGTGCTGCGCAACATCAACTCGTTCCTGCTCGGCGCCAGGAAGGTCAATCCCGACGCCACCGTCCAGGTGATCTTCACCGGTGAATGGTCCCTGCCGGTGCGCGAGGCGGAAGCCGCCAACGCACTGGTGGATGCGGGCTGCGACGTGCTCACCTGCCACGTCGATGGCCCCAAGGTGGTCATCGAGACCGCTGAGGGACGCGGCGTGAAGTGCTGCGGCCACAACGCCTCCCAGGCACCGCTGGCGCCGAACGGCTTCATCACCGGCGCGGAATACAAGTGGGCGACCATCTACAAGCAGTTCGCCCTCGACCTCGCGGAAGGCAAGACGCTGCCGAATTTCACCGGCGGCGGCTTTGATGTTGATTTCGTCCAGTCCACTGCCTACGGCGCCGGCGCCACCGAAAAGGCCATCGCCGCGGCGGATGCGGCCCGTGCCGAAGTGAAGGCCGGCAAGCCGATCTTCACCGGTCCGCTCAAGAAGCAGGACGGTTCCGTGCTGCTCGACGCCGGCGCCAGCCTCGACAACTACGAGCCCTCGCTGGATCAGACCGACTACCTGCTCGAAGGCGTCGTCGGCTCGATCACCTGATCAGCGCCCCTTCCGGATCATCCCCGGTGCGACACCGGCGAAGACCCGGAATTCGTGCCGTGACGTGTTGCGCGGAAGCTCTCTGAAACATGGGGCTTTCCGCAATCACGCCGCGCCGGAAGGCAAACGGACTGGATCCCGGCTCACGGGCCGGGATCCCATCGAAATACGCCGCAGCATCGCCAGCAGGCAGCGGCACCAGGAGTGACACCATGGTCGACACCGCAGAACCGACGCCACTGGAGGCGCCGTCGCGCCCCTTCGCGGAATGGGCCGACCGCGTCCGCCGCTCCTCGGAATATGTGGTCATCCCGATCCTCGCGCTGGTGGTCTCCGCGCTGCTGTTCTCCATCTTCCTGCTGCTGCTGGGCAAGTCGCCGGTCGATTTCTTCTCGCTCGTCTGGCGCGGCGGCTTCGGCACCAGCTTTTCCTGGCAGAACTCCCTGGTCCGCTCGGCGCCCCTGGTGCTGACCGCGCTCTGCGTCGCCATTCCCGCGCGCCTCGGACTGGTGATCATCGGCGGCGAAGGCGCACTTGTACTCGGCGGTTTCGGCGCCGGCGCCATCGCCATTCCGCTGATCCCCTGGGCGCCGCCCTTTCTGATCCTCACCGTCATGGCACTGGCCGCGGCGGTCTGCGGCGGGCTGTGGATCGGCTTCGTCGGCGTGCTGCGCCACTATCGCGGGGTGAACGAGACAATCTCCTCGCTGCTGCTGTTCTATATCGCCGTGTCGATCCTCAATTTCTTCGTCGAGGGCGCGCTGCGCGATCCCTCCGATCCCAACAAGCCCTCCACCATGCCCATCGGCCGCGACAACATGATCGGCGCCATACCGGGCACCGACGTGCACTGGGGCCTGATCGTCGGCATCATTCTGTGCGTCTTGCTGTACCTGCTGATGAACCGCACCACCTTCGGGTTTGCGGCGCGGATCACCGGCGGCAACCTGCGCGCCGCCCAGGCGCAGGGCCTGCCGGTGGGCAAGCTGATGGTGATCTCCTGCGCCATCGCCGGGGCTTGCGCGGGCCTCGCCGGGTTCTTCGAGGTCGCCGCCATCCACGGCAAGGCCAACGCCTCGCTGATCGCCGGCTACGGCTTCACCGGAATCCTGGTGTCCTTCCTCGCCCGGCACAATCCGCTGGTCATCGTGCCGGTGGCCATCTTCCTCGGCGGCATCGCCGCCTCCGGCGGCCTGGTGCAGCGGCGCATGGACCTGCCCGACGCCACCGTCCTGGTGCTGCAGGGCCTGATCTTCCTCACCGTGCTGGTTAGCGAGACCGCGTACGGACGTCTGCCCTTCTTCCGCGCCAAAGGAGACGCATCATGAGCCCCGGAGCCGAGTTGGCAACCGTGCTGCTGGCGATGTTCGCCGGCGCCATTCGCGTTTCCACGCCGTTTCTGTTCGTCTCGCTGGGCGAGTTGCTGACGGAGAAATCCGGCCGCATCAATCTCGGCCTCGAAGGCACCCTGGTCTTCGGCGCGATGACCGGCTACGCCGTTTCCTATCACACCGGCTCGCCCTGGCTCGGCGTGCTGGTCGCCGGGTTCTCCGGCTCGGCCTTCGGCGCCCTGCACGGCATGCTGTGCCGGCTGCCCCGGGTCAACGACATCGCCATCGGCATTGCCCTCATGCTGTTCGGCACGGGCCTCGCCTTCTTTTTCGGGAAACCTTACATCCAGCCGCAGGCGCCGCGCCTGCCGTCGCTGTCGCTCGGCGGCTGGTCCGACAGCGCCTCGGTGCGCCAGGCGCTTGAAATCAATCCCCTGTTCCTCATCGGCATCGTGCTGGCGATCGCCATGTGGTGGGCGCTGAAGAACACCCGTGCTGGCCTCATCGTGCGCACCACGGGCGACAGCGCCCCGGCGGCTCTGGCGCTCGGCATCGACGTCAATCGCGTGCGCCTGCTCGCCACCATGACCGGCGGCTTCTTCGCCGGCGTCGGCGGCTCCTTCCTGTCGCTCTACTATCCCGGAAGCTGGACCGAGGGCCTGTCGTCAGGCCAGGGGCTGATGGCCGTGGCGCTGGTGATCTTCGCGCGCTGGAACCCGCTCTACTGCTTCGCCGCCGCCTTGCTGTTCGGCGCGGCCGGCGCATTGGGCCCCGCCCTGCAATCCATCGGCATCTCGCGCGGCTACCACTTCTTCAACGCCGCGCCCTACATCATGACGCTGCTGATCATGATCGCCAGCGTCTCGCCCAAACGCTCCCTCAAGGGCGCGCCGGGCGAACTCTCCATCACCAAATGAGGAAAGGGGCGCAACGATCATGAACGGTCTGGGCGGTCTCAACAAAACCCCGAACGGCGTCGTCCTTGGCATGGTGCAGCTGCAGTTGCCCACCGTGGTCACCCGGGCGGATCTCGCCGCGCAAACGCAGGTGATCGTCGACATGGTCGCCAAGGCACGGCGCAACATGGCGACCATGGATCTCGTGGTGTTTCCCGAATACGCGCTGCACGGGCTGTCGATGGACACCAACCCGGAGATCATGTGCACGCTCGACGGCCCCGAGGTCGCCGCCTTCAAGCAGGCCTGCATCGACAACGACATCTGGGGCTGCTTCTCCATCATGGAGCACAACCCCGGCGGCATGCCCTACAACTCCGGCCTGATCATCGACAACGAAGGCAGCCTGAAGCTCTACTACCGCAAGCTGCACCCCTGGGTGCCGGTGGAGCCGTGGGAGCCGGGCGACATCGGCATCCCGGTCATCGAGGGGCCGAAGGGCTGCAAGCTGTCGCTGATCATCTGCCATGACGGCATGTTCCCCGAGATGGCACGCGAATGCGCCTACAAGGGCGCGGAGATCATGATCCGCACCGCCGGCTACACCGCGCCCATCCGCCAGTCGTGGGGGTTCACCAACCAGTCCAATGCCTTCTGCAATCTGATGGTCACCGCCAACGTCTGCATGTGCGGCTCCGATGGCAGCTTCGACTCGATGGGCGAGGGGATGATCGTCAACTTCGACGGC
>JBFHII010000124.1:0-7200 GCA_041596535.1 Breoghania sp.
GCGGTGCAGTCCGAAGGCGCCGCGGCGCCCGATATGGCGCAGTCGGAGGAGGCCTACAAGACGGGCGATTTTGCAACCGCCTTCGCCATTCTCAAGCAGCTTGCCGAGCAGGGGGACGCGCTGGCGCAGTACCGGCTCGGGCACATGTATGCCGAGGGCAAGGGGACGGAGACCAATTACCGGATTGCCGCGGAATGGCTTCACAAGGCGGCCGATCAGAAGAATGTCGAGGCCCAGGCGCTGCTGGGCAAGTTCTACCTGCACGGCGCGGGCGTTGAGAAGAACCCCGAGACGGCCGCCAAATGGTTTCTCAAGGCCGCGGAAAAGGGAAACGCGGTGGCGCAGCTCCACATCGGCCTGCTGTATCGGCAGGGGCTGGGCGTCAAGGCGGACCCGATCACGGCCCTGAGCTGGTTGCAGGCCGCGGCCCGCCAGGACGTGGTGCTGGCGCAGTATCAGCTCAGCGTCATCTATGGCGGAGGGCTGGGGGTCGAAAAGGATGACGCCGAAGCGATCAAGTGGATGACCAGGGCGGCCGAGGGCGGTTATCCCAAGGCGCAGTATTTCCTGGCCCGCAACTACGAGGCCGGAACGGCGGTACCCAAGGACATGGTCGAGGCCGCCAGATGGTTCGAGGCTGCCGCGGAATCGGGCGTCGTCGATGCGCAGCGGGCGCTGGGCGGGCTCTATCTGAAGGGCGAGGGCATTGGCCGCGATGCCGAAAAGGCCGTCAAATGGCTGACCGCCGCGGCCGAGAACGGCGACGTGGGCGCGCAGAGCACGCTGGGCTACATGTACGCCAGCGGTGACGGCGTGGCTGCCGATGACGCGAAGGCCGCGACCTGGTATGCGCAGGCTGCGGAGGGCGGCCTGCCGCGGGCCCAGGCGGCCTTGGCGGTGTTCTACGAGAAGGGACGCGGTCTCGACCAGGACGTCCAGCAGGCGGCGCATTGGTACCGCGCCGCCGCGAAGGGCGGCAACGAACCCGCGCAGATCCGGCTCGGAATGCTGTATGCCTCGGGTCAGGTGGCGGCCGACGATTCAGACACCACGACCGTTGCCGTCTATACGGCGGCGCAGAACGGCGAGGACGTTGCCCGCGCGTGGCTCGAGAAGGCGGCGGCGGACGGGCATGCCGCCGCGCAGGGCCGGCTGGGGCAGCTCTATTCCGAGGGCGCCGGCGTTGCGGTGGACACCGCCAAGGCCGTGGAGCTTCTTTCCAGTGCCGCCTCGAAAGGCGACGCCTTCTCCCAGCTGCAGTTGGGCCTCAGATACGCTCGCGGCGACGGCGTGGCCCAGGACTACGTCCAGGCCCACAAGTGGGTCAACCTGGCGGCGGCGACGGGCGACGAGGAAGCCATCAAGTCGCGCGCGCTGTTTGCCAAGCTGATGACGCCGGAGCAGGTATCCGAGGCTCAGGAGCTTGCGCGGAACTGGCAACCGGATGCTCCCGACGGGGCCCAATGAGACAGGCTCCGCAAGACGCGAGGGCGCGTGGCACGAACGCGGGATTCCGCGCCCGTCGTTCCCGGTGTTTCGGAGGGCATCTGGCGACGGTCCGGGCTGGGCTGCGCGCGCTTGCTTTGGGTGGGGTGCTCCTGTGCGGTATGCCGGCACTCGCGGATGAGCCGGCCGCCGGTTCATCGTCCTCGGCACACCCCTCGGCACTGGCCCCACAGCGGACCGAGGCGCAGACGCAAGTGCTGGTGCGGGCGCGTGAGGCGCTTGCGCGCGGCGACCATGCGGCCGCGCTGCGGCTGTTGACGCCGCCTGCCGAACAGGGAGACGCGAGCGCCCAATCCGCGCTGGCGGGGCTCTACGACCGCGGGCTTGGCGTGCCGCAGAATTTCTCGATTGCCGCCCGGTGGTACGGCAAGGCCGCGGAGCAGGGCGATGCGGCGGGCCAGAACGGCCTCGCGAGGCTGCTGGCGGGCGGCTTCGGCGTTCCGCAGGATCAGGTTGCCGCGCTGGCGTACTTCCGCAAGGCGGCCGAGCAGGGGCATGCCGCGCATCAGATGGACCTGGCGGCGGCCTATGACAACGGCATCGGTGTGGACAGGGACCCCCGGGAGGCCGCGCAATGGTATGCGCGCGCGGCCGGGCAAGGGCTGGCCGAGGCGCAGGCGAGCCTCGGCGTGCTCTATCATACCGGCGCCGGCGTGCCGCAGGATCTCGCCAAGGCGCGGGAACTCTACCAGGCGGCCGCGAACCAGGGGTCCGCGCGCGCCCAGAACAACCTCGGCCGCATGTACACCAAGGGCGAAGGTGTGGTGCAGGACTATGAGGCCGCGGTGGCCTGGTTCAAGAAGGCGGCCGAGCAGGGCCTGCCGCAGGCGATCCGCAACCTGGGCGTCATGTACGACAATGGGTTCGGCATTCAGCAGGACGACGCCGCGGCCGTCGAGCTGTACCGTCTGGCGGGCCGTCAGGACGCCACGCAGCTCGATGCCCTGCTCGAGGAAATCGGACTGATTTACGATCCCCGCCTGGCACCTCCGCTGTCGACCGGTGATCCTGCCGCGGCATTGGCGGCGACGCGTCTCGCGGCCCAACGCGGCGATCCGGTCAGCCAGTTCATCCTGGCGCATCTGCTCGCACACGGGCTTGCCGGTGCGCCGGACCTGCACGAGGCCGTGCGGCTGTATCGCGCGGCGGCGGAAAAGGGCATCGCGCCGGCAATGACCAATCTCGGCCTGCTCTACCTGGGTGGCCGCGGCGTGCCCCAGGACTTCGTGCTCGGCTACATGTGGATCAATGTCGCGGCGGCCAGCGGCCAGCCGGAGGCGGTGCGTGTCCGCGATGCGATCAGTGCGCGCATGACCCCGCAGCAGATCAACGAAGCGCAACGACTGGCCGACGCACGGTGGCGCGACGCAGGCAATTCCGGTGCGTCGGATCCGCTCCGTTAGGCGGCGCTGCGGCCCCGCAAGCGGGCCCCGGATCCGGCCTCGCGCCGCCCCGTCCGGTGGCGGTGTTAAATTCATATTTTATTGATTTTTCAATGGCCAAGCCGTTGCGATCAGGAACGTGTGAATTACCGTAAGGCGGGGGCGTATCGGGGCAATTGCCATTGGCATGCAAAGCATTCTTGGTTAATGTACGTATCGCAACGTAATTTTAATCGACCGGCGCGCGCACGCACGCGCGCAAACGGTTCGAGATGAATTTTGGAGCCTTTCTCGGAGGGGAAGGGCAAAACCGTGTTTTGGAGAATGGGGACAATGAAACGGTATTTGAACGGACAGTGCACGGCCGTCGGATTGGCGGCATGCCTGATTGCAGGCTTTGCAACATCCGGCATGGCGCAGGAATTGAGCGCGAAAGGCAATTTCTCCGGCGGCACTGTGGCCTTCAGTGCGCCGGCCGGTTTCAGCAATTACCAGCTGACGGTCACCGGCCCCAACGGTTTCCATGCGACGGCCTCTTCCAAGAAGGGCGCCCCCGCGATCAATCTTCGTTCGCTCGGCATCGTTGATGACGGCACCTACAACTATCAGCTGAGCGCGGCCAGCACCGAACGGGCGCCCGTACGCACGCCGACCAACAATGGTCGCGGCGCCCAGGAGAACACGGAACTTCTGGTGGGAGCGTCGAGCAGCGGCTCGTTCGTCGTCAAAGGTGGCGGGATCGTTCAGCCGACGGCCGAAACCGAATAATATTAGACCTGGGCTCAGGTGGAGAATTGGATCATGAAGAATTTTGCAAGCTTCCGGAAATCCCGGACCGCCGCGATTTGCCTCGCGGCAACACTGTCCGCGGGCGGCGCGTCGGCCGATCAGGTGTTCAACGACGACGTCATCATCACCTTCAGCCTCTGCGTCGGCAACGATTGCGTCAATGGCGAGAGCTTCGGCTTCGACACGATCAAGCTGAAGGAGAACAACACCCGCATCAAGTTCGACGATACCAGTACCACGTCTGCCTTCCCGAATTTCGACTGGCAGCTGACCGCCAATGAAACGAGCAATGGCGGCTTGAACAAGTTCTCGATCGACGACATCACGTCGAGCCGCACCCCGTTCACGGTCGAAGGCGGCGCGCGCAATCATGCGGTCTACGTCGATGACGCCGGGCATGTCGGCTTCAAGACGTCGACGCCGGTTGTCGACCTGCACACCGTCAACGGCAACACGCCGACACTGCGGCTGGAACAGGACGGCAGCAACGGCTTCACGCCGCAGACCTGGGACATCGCCGGCAACGAGGCGAATTTCTTCATCCGCGACGTGACCAACGGCAGCAGGCTGTCGTTCAAGATCAAGCCCGGCGCGCCGGAGAACAGCCTGTTCGTCGCCGCGGATGGCGATATCGGCCTGGGGACGCAGAGTCCCACGGGTAGCCTGCATGTTCGGGGCACTGATTCCGTTGCCCTCAAGCTGGACAACACCGGTGGCGGTGTCTCCATCCAATTGGATGCGGGCGGCGAGACAACCGATTTCTGGCAGATCACGTCGACGGTGAATGACGGTATCCTGCGGTTCAACCGTACCGGTGGTGACACCGAGTTCGAGGTGGATTCCTCCGGCAACATTACGATTCCGGGGACGATTACGACCAGCGGTTCCTGCTCCGGCGGCTGCGACAGGGTGTTCGATGCCGACTATGACCTGCCGTCGATCGAAAAGCATGCGTCCCTGATGCGCGCCAACCGGCACCTTCCCGGCGTCGGGCCGACCATCGAAGGTCAACCGATGAACCTCACCCACAAGGTGGAAGGGATTCTCAACGAGCTGGAGAAGGCGCACATCTATATCGAACAGCTGCACAAGCAGAATACCGATATGGGCGCACGCATCGGCGAGCTCCATGCGCGGCTCGAGGCAATCGGCGAGACGAAGTGAACCAATAGCGGCGTACGTTTCTGAAGCAATCGCCGGGGCGCGGGCATATAACCCGCCGGCGCCCCGGTCGGCGTATCGCACGCGAGGTTTCCTTGACCAGGGGATTTCTGAAGCCGGAGGTTGCCGTGAACACCGTTGCGGCGTCGCAAAGCACCTCCGTTCATCAAGACAGCATCTTGCCGCTGCGTATCGCGGGTGAGGTCCCCGGGGTCGGAAATATTAACTCCGCGATCGTCGCTCAAAAGACGACAAATGATGATGAATATCACTGAATTTCGGGTTGTTCTGATTTAAGAGTTTTATTTGTGGGGCATGTTTTCTTGCCCGTGGGCGCCCGCATCGTGCGTGTGAGCCTCAATACTGGTGTGCGTCGGGCGCTTGTTGTTCGGACGGCCGGAGCAACGCTCCGGCACTCGGCCCAAGAAGCCTCGCTGACTGCCGTGCCTGGCTATCGGGGCGCCGGACTGCAACGCCGCCCGCCGCAGGACATCCAAGGCGGACGTTGCGATCGCAGGCATGCGCCCGGCCGTAGCCTGACTGTCCGGGCATCTGGGCGTTGGCCACGTCGTCACGACGGGCGGGCACCGCAGTGTCGTGAAACTCATTGTCAAGGAGAAGCATCATGAAACGCGTGTCAGCATGTTTGGCGGCCTTTCTGGCCGCAGGTCTTGTCGCCGTCGTTCATCCCCAAGCCGCATCGGCGCAGACCGGGGAAATGGAAGCGACGGTCAACTTCACCGATACCGCGGTGATCGTCGAGACCAGGGGGCCTTATTCGAACATGACGCTCTCGATTTCGGGTCCGAACAAGTTCTATGCGGAAGTTTTTTCGGGAAGCAAGGCGCCGGCCATCGATCTGCGCAAGGTCGATGAGTACGACGACGGCGTCTACCACTATCACGTCAGCGCCGCCACCGAGGAGATCGTGCCGGTTCGCACCGCGCTGGACGATGGCCGCGAGTCCATCACCAAGCAACTCCGCAGGGGCGTTGCCACCGATGGCGCCTTCCTCGTCAAGGGCGGCGTCATCGTGAAGCATGAAGACATTCCAGAGGACAAATAGGGCCTGGCGCCCGGATCGGAAGGAATTTATGACATGACCGATTGGAAACACTTTCGGAAGGCTGGCGCCGGCATCATTGGCCTTGGCTCGCTTTTCATGGCCAGCCAGGCGATGGCCGATTTCGTGATCGCCGATGACCTGATCGTCGACGGCAGCGCCTGCATCGGATTCGACTGCGTCAACGGCGAGAGCTTCGGCTTCGACACGATCCGCCTGAAGGAAAACAACCTGCGCATCAAGTTCGATGACACCAGCGTCGTTCCAAATTTCCCGAGCAACGACTGGCAGATCACGGTCAACGAGAGCGCCAACGGCGGCCAGGCCAAGTTCTCCATCGAGGACATCACCGGAAGCCGCACGCCGTTCACGATCGAGGCGAACGCCCGCTCGCATTCGCTTTACGTGGATGACGGCGGCCGCATCGGCAATCGCACCTCCACGCCGTCGGTGGAGATCCACACGATCGACGGTGATACGCCGACGTTGCGCCTGCAGCAGGACGGCAGCTCGGGCTTTGCGCCGCAGACCTGGGACGTTGCCGGCAACGAGACGAACTTCTTCGTCCGAGACGTCACCAACGGCAGCACATTGCCAATCCGCATCCGCCCGGGCGCGCCGAGCAACAGTATCTTCATCGACACCGATGGCGACGTCGGGCTGGGCACATCGTCGCCGACCGGAAGCTTTCATGTCCGGGGCGGTGAATCGGTTGCCCTGAAACTCGACAACACCGGTGGCGGCGTGTCGATCCAGCTGGATGCCGGTGGCGAGGCGACCGATTTCTGGCAGATGACGTCTACCGCCGGCGACGGCATCCTGCGGTTCAACCGCACCGGCGGGGCGACGGAGTTCGAGCTCGACTCGTCGGGCAACATCACGATCGCTGGCGAGATCACCACTTCCGGCAGTTGCTCGGGCGGTTGCGACCTCGTGTTCGACGATGCGTACGAGCTGCCGAGCATCGGCGAGCATGCCAGGCTGATGAAGCAGAACCGTTATCTTCCCGCCGTCGGTCCGACCCCCGAGAACGGACCGTTCAATCTTTCGCAGAAGGTTGGCGGCATCCTGAATGAGCTGGAGAAGGCGCATCTCTACATCGCGGAGTTGAACCAGCGCCTGGCGAAGATCGAGGCGGCTGCGAAGATCACCCGATAATCTCCGGTCAGAGCATCTCGACGATTGGCAAGGCCACGCAAGAAACTCTTGCGTGGCCTTGCTTGTCTGCGTCCGCATTGGCTGTTGGCGGCCCGCATGGCTTTGATGTAAAAGAGTTAGTGCCATCCATGTTGTGTTCAC
>JBFHII010000125.1:0-7200 GCA_041596535.1 Breoghania sp.
CCCCGGCCGCACAGCGCGATCGGTTTTCCCATGGTTTCTTCGGCAGTTTGACATCATGAAATCAACCGCTTGCGCCGCGCCTGGGCGAGCCTGCCTGGCGCGCTGCCCGATGCGCTGCCCGATGCGTGAAAGGCCCCACACGCGCGCCCCGATGCCGGCCCTCGCCCCCTCCCCCGGCGCCCATCCGCAGCGCGGTACCAACCGGACCGGATCCGGCCAAATCCGCCGCGTTTCACCGGCCGGGCACGGCACGCCCTGCGGCCCGGAGCGGCCATCCCATGGCTTCCCCGGCAATGCGGGTGCCCGCGTCCGAACACCCCCTCGGCGATCGGACAGCCTGCCGCGCGGCGCGCCGAGCGGGAGGTGAACGCACGCGCCTTCGCGCACCGGGTACGTATTACTTTTCGCCGTTCCACCGTCGTCACCGCATTTCACGCAGCAATTCTTCAGACGTTCTTAAGCTCCTCGGCGCCAACGTCGCGCGACATCTCTCCTGAATAGGTGGATTTTCAAATGACCCTGAATAAGTTCGGAATTGGCGTGAAGATCTGGATCCCGGTCCTGACGCTCGCCGTGCTCTGCTTCATCTTTGCTGCTGTCGGACTGATGTCCCTGCAGTCGGTGCTCTACGGCGAACGCGTCGCCAAGACACACACGGTCGTCGAGATTTCGAAGTCGATCGCCGCCTATTTCCACGAGCAGGAAAAGGCCGGGACGATGACGCACGAGCAGGCCACCACCGAAGCGCGCAACGTCATCCGCGCCTTGCGCTACGACGGCACCAACTATGCCTTCGCCTTTGACAAGGACGCCAAGCGCGTTGTCAGCATCAAGCGCGAGCAGGAGGGCGACGCCGCCTGGGATTCCCAGGACAAGGCGGGCAACTACAACGTGCGCGGTCTGTTTGCCGCGGCCGACAAGGGCGGCGGGTCGTTCGAGTACTTCTGGACGCGCCCCAACAGCGACGAAATGGTTCCCAAGACCTCCTGGGGCGAGCGCTTCGAGCCCTGGGGATGGGTGATCGCGACGGGCATGTATGTGGATGACGTGCAGGCGGTGTTCTGGTCGAAGGCCGCGCAGATCATCGGCATCGGCCTGGCCGGCGGCGTGCTGGCCTTCGGCATTGCCTTTGCCGCGATCCGCAATCTGTCACAGCCGATCAAGGCGCTGACCGGCAACATGCGCGATCTCGCCGAGGGCCACACCGACATCGCCATCGGCGGCGCGGACCGCGGCGACGAGATCGGCGAGATGGCCAGCGCCATGGAGGTGTTTGTCGCCAACGAGCGCGAGCGCCGCACGCTGGAGGCGGCCGAGGCCGAGCGCCGCAATCTCGACCACAGCCGGGCGCAGGAACTGCAGGCACTGTCGTCCGATTTCGAGAGCCAGATCGGCGATCTTCTGGAAACCATCACCGCCTCCGTCACCAATCTGCAGCAGGCCTCCAGCAACCTCAATTCGGGTGCCGAGCAGACCACCAGCCAGAGCATGACCGTGGCCAGTGCCGCGGCCCAGGCGTCGGGCAACGTCGAGACGGTCGCCTCGGCGGCCGAGGAACTGACGGCATCCGTTCAGGAAATCAGCCGTCAGGTCTCCTCCTCCAGCGAGATCGCCTCCGAGGCATCCGCCCAGGCCGACAACACCAACGTCCGCATCCAGGGACTGTCGGAGGCCGCCTCGCGCATCGGTGAAGTCGTGACGCTGATCCAGGCGATCGCCGAACAGACCAACCTGCTGGCGCTCAACGCCACCATCGAGGCGGCACGTGCCGGTGAGGCCGGCCGCGGCTTCGCCGTCGTGGCGGCCGAGGTGAAGGAACTGGCGACCCAGACGTCGAAGGCGACCGAGGAAATCTCGACCCAGATCTCGTCGATCCAGAGCGAAACGCAACAGGCCGTGACCGCGATCAGCGCGATCACCGATACGGTCGGCCGGATCAACGAGATCACCTCGAGCATCTCGGCCGCTGTCGAGGAACAGGGCGCGGCGACGGTGGAAATCGCCCGCAACGTTCAGGAGGCCGCGAAGGGCACGCAGGCGGTTTCCGCCAACATCACCGGCGTGTCGCAGGCGGCCTCGGTGACCAGCGATGCCGCGGCCATGGTGGCCGGTGCGTCCCGCTCGCTGGACGAGGAAGCCGGCATGCTGCGTGATCGCGTGGCGACCTTCCTGGACGGCATCAAGTCGACGTCCGCCGCCTGACTGCCATGATGACAAAGGCCCGCTCCGGCTTCCCCGGAGCGGGCTTTTTTTGTCTTGGGACAGCCTTTGAAGACAGCCAGACCGCCGCTCTCCGTCCGGACAACGTGCACCCCGTCCGAGGAAACCATCGACGCTCTGGCGCAGCCTGGAGCCTTGCGCGTTCACCCCGCCCGCCACACGGGAAACCGGCATGCAGCGCGCCCCTGCGCAACTCTTCCGGGACGGTATCTGATCGACATCAACCGCCCGACAGCCGTCAGAATAAAAGCCCGCTCCGGTTTCCCGGAGCGGGCCTTTTTCGTTTTGCGACAGCCCTTGCAGGCCTGCCCCTGCGCCGCGTTGCGTCAGGCGGCGGCAACCCGCTCGAGGAAGCTGTCGACGCTCTGGCGCAGCTTGGCGCTTTGCGCGTTCACCTCGCCCGACGCTTCCAGAACCCTGTTGGCCGACACGGTGGTCTCGCTGACCGCGCCCGTCACGTGGTTCATGTTCGCGACCACCGACTGCGTTCCGGCGGCGGCTTCCTGGACGTTGCGCGAGATTTCCGTGGTCGCGGTCCCCTGCTGGGTCACGGCGGCGGAAATCGAGGCGGTGTACTCGTTGACCTTGTCCATGGTCTCGGTGATCAGGCGGATGGCATTCACGGCCTCTTCGGTCGATGCCTGGATGCCGGCAACCTGCGTGCCGATCTCCTCGGTCGCCTTGGACGTCTGGGTCGCCAGCTCCTTCACTTCGGAGGCCACGACCGCGAAGCCCTTGCCCGCCTCGCCGGCACGCGCCGCCTCGATGGTGGCGTTGAGCGCCAGCAGGTTGGTCTGTTCGGCGATCGCCTGGATCAGGTTGACCACGTCGCCGATGCGCGCGGCCGCTTCCGCCAGACCGCCGATCTTGGCGTCGGTGGCGGCGGCATTGCGGGTCGCCTCGTCGACGATTTCCGTGGTCGTGCCGACCTGGCGCGAGATCTCCTCGATCGAGGCCGCCAGTTCCTCGGCAGCCGAGGCCACCGTCTGGACATTGGTCGAGGCTTCCTCGGAGGCCGACTTGGCGCCCTCCGCCTGACCGGACGTCTCGTCGGCGATGCCGGTGAGTGTCCGGGCGGTCTCCTGCATGTTGTCGGCGTTGGCGCCGACGGCGTCGAGCAGTTCGCGAATTTCGTCGCGGAAGCCGCCGATCAGGTCCTCGATGGTCTGCTGACGGCGCAGGCGTGCCTGCTGTTCGACTTCGCTTTCCGTGGCGAGGCGCGCGCGCTCGATGGCGTTGTCGCGGAACACCGCAACCGCACCCATCATGTCGCTGAGCTCGTCGTTGCGCTTGTCGAGGCTCAGATCAACATCCGTATCGCCATCTGCCAGCCGTTTCATGGCTTCGGTCAGCCCGCGGATCGGCGAGGTCACCGAACGCCCGACGAGCATGGCGAAGGCCACCAGGAACACAACGCCCAGCCCCATGGTGACGACGAAATTGATGATCGATCCCTGCCAGATCTCGGCGAAATACTCGGAATAGTCGCGAATGATGGCAACCGAGCCGATCGGTTCCTCGGACTTGCCGAAAAACACCGGCGCCGCGGCCACCTGTTTCACGGACGCGCCCGAAAACACCACACCGTTCTCGATCAGCGCGGCCTTGGCGTATTCCTCCGCGAGGGCCGCCTGCGTGTCGTCGACCGCCAGCTGGGTGATCGGCACGCCGTCCTTGTCGAGGGCGAGGAAGTAGACCCCCTTGAAGTCCGGATCGTCGCGCAGGCTGGTGAACAGCGCGTCGATGGCATCCGCCTTCTTGAAGCGCACGCCTCCGGAGATCTGTCCGGCCGCCAACGAAATTACCTGGCGCTGCGCGATCTCCGTGTCAGTGCTCGAGCGCTGGGATGATGTCCAGAAGGCGAGGCCGGAGGCCACGAGAAAGCCGGTGAACAGGCACAAGAAGGCATAACCGGTGATCTTGAAGCGTATCGATGTACGCCTCCGGCTTGCTTCCGCCCCCTTTGCATCGCTCTTCAGCAGTTTCGGCATTTTCATGACCTCCGCCCTCCCTATGTTCAGTTCAAGAGTTCGACGTTGACGCCGACGGTGATCGCGCCGATCGGATTGCCGGTATCCGGGTCGGTGACGGTCATGCTCACCTGGCTCTGATAGGCTTGGGTCGATTCATCCTGTTCCACGTCGCCCAGATGGATCGCGCCGGCGCCCATCGAGAAGGACTTCTGCCATTTGGCTTCATCGCCCTGCCAGTAGTCGGAGGTCACGTCGCTCTGCGCTACGTTCAGACCCTTGGCATCCGTGACGAAGATCTCGGAATACAGCCCGCCGCTTTCCTCGCGAATGGCGGCAAGCGACACGGACGCCGGCTTGGCCATCGTGGCGCTGATCAGCGGCTGGTCGGACGCACCGACCTCGGCGCGCCACTGCTTGTCGAGCGCGTCGATCTTGGCCTGGTCGTAGCCGGAGGTTTCCACGTTCTGCGCCTTCACGGCGGCAACGACTTCCGCCGACTGGGCGATGGCGGCGATGTCGCCCTTCGCCAGTTCGGTCAGCTGCGGGGCGAATTCATTGGCGCTCGCCGAAGAGACAGCCAGGCCCATCGCCACCGCTGCCACGGGCATCATCAACAGTCTGAAATTCATCGTTTCTCTCCACTCTGGGGGTGTCATTCCGTTGTTGTTATGCGCCGGATCGTGCCGATACATAATTAACTTCAAGTAAATAAAAGTAGCCATTTCGATATGTTTTCTAAAATGCAAATCGACACGCCACGCCACCGATATAAATCAAAAAATTGACTGCCAAACACACATAGTTGAACAACATATTTCAGAAATATCTATGAGTATTATTCAATGCGCCATGTTTCATTGGCGCATCCTTGGGAATTAATGCGACAGATCCAATCCATCCAATACAACGCGCGTTAACTCGGATACGATCATTTGTTGCAGAATTTTCGTTGAGGAAATGATGTTCTTTCCAGTCGATGATAATAAATAATTCTAAATACAGGGAGAAGGCGTGTATAAGTTGAATAAAATATCCATTTAAATCATGGCTTGGAAAGTTGAACGGACATGTATTTTCATGAGATGTCAGCATCCTGGGCATATCCGGTCTGAAACCGGAGTATTATGCTGCATCGCAACACAAACCGCCCCGAAAACTCCGAAGGCAAGCCCCCGGCTGAGGCCGGTTCCGGCGCTGCGATCAGAAACCGGCCGCGCGGGCGCCCGAGGCGTTCAACCAGATAAGAACCTTACGGAAACTGGCGCGGCCACACGCGCACGATGCAGGACGGGCACGCGGCAGAACCGGCATGAAGCCGCATCATGCGGGGCTAGGACAAGGCCTGCTCGATCGCGCCGATCTGCCGGGCGTGATCGATGCGCACTTCGGAGGTGTTCTGCAAGGCCCGGTCCTCTGTGGCGCCCGATGCGTGGTGAGCGGCCCGTTCGAGCACCTGGTCGCGACGCAACAGCAGCGCTTCCAATTGGGGTCGGTAGAGCACGACCATGGCATTGAGCCACTGGCTCACGGCCCAGTTCGGGTGCGCCAGTTCGATCGAGAACCTGTCCAGCAGCCCGATCACGGCATCGGCCCTGTAGAGCGTCTCGTTGGTCACCCAGCGGTTGGTGGTGAACAGGCGCAGCGGGCGGCCGCGGGCATCGACACTGATCGCCCCGATATGCGCGAAGCGTTGCGCCGGATCCTCCGCCTGAAGGACACCGGGAAGCGCCCAGGGTTGCGGCGGCCGGCTCGCGACATCGCCGCCGAAGCCGTCGGGATCCGCCGCAGCGGGATGCACGAAGAGATGGAAGTGACCGTTCTCGTGCTCCGCCATCTCCTGCGGCGCGTGGGCATGATAGAAATAGTGGCTGTGCGTCTGCGGATCGTGAATGTCACCCTTCGGATACCGTTCCCAGGTGGTAAAATCGCCCTGCCCGTCCAGCACCGCCGAGACCACGCTCATGCCGGACTTGGCAAGCACATGCTCGCATCGCAGCACCGTCGCCGCGGCATCATGCATGGCCTCGAGCCGCGCCGCCGGCAGACGCGAGAAATCGGGCGCCGCGCCGTCCGACAGCACATCCGGAAGATCGGCACCGCCCGGCACCGGGGCCGGCAATGGCGCCCCGGATTGCGGCGTGGCCTTGACCTGAATTGGCATGGCGCAGCTCCTCAACGTCGAAACGCACTCACGTATATGGTCACTGTGTACCCGGCGCGAGACACGGTCGCGCGCCGGGGGGTGCCGGAGGCCGGCGCCTCAGAGCGCGGGCAGGCCGAGCTGCTCGCGCACGGCCGCCTCGCGGCTCGTCTTCAGCCCAACTGTGCGGCCTTCCTCGATGGCGATCTGCGCCGGCACGCCCTTGGAGGCCCGATACAGCGCCCACATGGCGCCGACCCGGTTGGAGGATTCGCAGTGAATCAGCATCGGATAGTTGGCCGGATCGTCGATGATCCCGGCCAGCTCGGCAATCTGCGCGGGCGTCGGCGCCTTGGTCGGCACCGGCACGTTGACGTAGGTCATCCCGGCCGACTTGACGAGACCGGCTTCCGCGGTGGCGCCTTCCTCGGCCGTGTTGAGGTTGACGATGGTCTTGAAGCCGAGACCGGCGAGCATGCCGAAACCGGCCGGATCGATGACCCCGCCGGTGCCGACATACGGCGTGGCGCGCAGGTAGTTCTTGACGATCCCCGGCATCTTGTCGCCGTAGACCGCCTGCGCGTATTTGGTCGTCGTGTCGTAGGCATCGGCCGGCATTGCCGCCGTCTCGCCCGCTGCGGCGGGAGCCGGAGCCGCGGCCGGGGCGCAGGGGTTCACCGGCGCCGCGGCCGGCGCACAGGGGTTCATCAGCACCGGGGCGCAAGGATTGGTGGGCTGGGCGGTCGCCGCGCCCGGCACCGCCGCACCGACGGCAATCGCCGTCACCGGCACCAGGGCCGCGGAGAGAAGCGATTTGCGTGTTGTGGTCTTCATGGGACGTCTCCTGCCTTTTGCTGACACTGAAGG
>JBFHII010000126.1:0-7096 GCA_041596535.1 Breoghania sp.
AGAACAACCCGCTTCTGGTGGGGGATCCGGGTGTTGGCAAGACCGCCATCGCAGAAGGTCTGGCGCGCAAGATCGTCGACCACGAAACGCCAGAGGTTCTGGCCGGTGCCACAATCTATTCGCTGGACATGGGCGCGCTGCTCGCCGGCACACGGTATCGCGGTGATTTCGAGGAGCGGCTGAAGCAGGTCGTCAAGGAAATTGAGGATTACCCCGGCGCGATCATGTTCATTGACGAGATCCACACGGTGATCGGCGCGGGCGCCACGTCGGGTGGGGCGATGGATGCGTCCAACCTGCTCAAGCCTGCGCTGGCATCGGGCGCGATCCGCTGTGTCGGCTCGACCACCTACAAGGAATGCCGCCAGTTCTTCGAGAAGGACCGGGCGCTGGTGCGGCGCTTCCAGAAGATCGACGTCAACGAGCCGTCGATCCCGGATGCCATCGCCATCCTGAAGGGGCTGAAGCCGTATTTCGAGGACTATCACAAGGTCCGCTACACCAATGACGCCATCAAGTCCGCGGTGGAGCTGTCGGCGCGCTACATCGCCGACCGCAAGCTGCCCGACAAGGCCATCGACGTGATCGACGAGACCGGCGCATCGCAGATGCTGGTGCCGGAGTCGCGGCGCCGCAAGACGATCGGCGTCAAGGAAATCGAGGCCGCGATTGCGTCCATGGCGCGCATTCCGCCCAAGAGCGTGTCGCGTGACGACGCCGAGGTGCTGTCCAACCTGGAGACCTCGCTCAAGCGCGTCGTCTATGGCCAGGACAAGGCGATCGAGGCGCTTGCGAGCGCCATCAAGCTGGCGCGCGCGGGTTTGCGCGAACCGGAAAAGCCGATCGGCAGCTATCTGTTCTCCGGCCCCACGGGCGTCGGCAAGACGGAGGTCGCGCGGCAGCTGGCGTCGACACTCGGCGTCGAACTGATCCGCTTCGACATGTCGGAATACATGGAGCGGCACACGGTCTCGCGGCTGATCGGTGCGCCGCCGGGTTATGTCGGGTTCGATCAGGGCGGCCTGCTCACCGATGGCGTCGATCAGCATCCGCACTGCGTGCTGCTGCTTGACGAGATCGAGAAGGCGCATCCGGACCTGTTCAACATCCTGTTGCAGGTGATGGATCACGGCAAGCTGACCGATCACAACGGCAAGTCGGTCGATTTCCGCAATGTGATCCTCATCATGACGACCAACGCGGGTGCCTCCGACATGGCCAAGGAAGCCATCGGCTTCGCGCGGACAAAGCGCGAGGGCGACGACACCGAGGCGATCAACAAGCTGTTCACGCCGGAGTTCCGCAACCGGCTGGATTCGGTCATCGCCTTCGGCACCCTGCCGGCCGAGGTGGTGCACCAGATCGTCGAGAAATTCGTCATGCAGCTCGAGGCGCAGCTGGCGGATCGTGGCGTGACGTTCGAACTGACCGACGAGGCCGTCACGTGGCTGGCCGACAAGGGCTACGACGACCGCATGGGCGCGCGGCCGCTGGCGCGCGTCATCCAGGAGCACATCAAGCGGCCGCTGGCCGACGAGGTGCTGTTCGGCAAGCTCAAGAAGGGCGGCACGGTGAAGGTGTCGGTGGAAACGGGCGAGGACGGCAAGACGGGGCTGCACCTGGAAGCCATCGAGGATCAGCCGGTCAAGCCGAAGAAGCCGGCGGCCAAGCGCAAGCCTGCGGCTGGCCGTGCAAAGTCGGCCAAGGCGGCGGCGCCGGAATCCGGTGGCGCGCGGCGCTCGCTGGTACCGAAACTGCCGCTGGTGGACTGACCGTGCTTCGTGGCACTCGGTGCGGGATGTTTTCCGCCGGGGTACGGCTGCCGTGATACATCATCGACCTGCGACAGGCGCGAGGCTGGAGGACCGGTCCCGCGCCTGCTGCTATGGTGCCGTGCAGCGGGACTTGCTACTTTCGGCGTTCTCAGTTGAGTCTCCGGCGGCAAATGACATCCGAAAAATCTTTAGAAAACCAAAGCCATAGCGCGTTTTATTGGTACAGGCGCGGCGCGGCGGGCATCATTTCGGTGCCTGCGTGCATTCTCATGGCCGCCTTCGTCGGTTTTGCCGGGCTGGCACGCGAAAGCGGAATTGCGCTTCCCGAAGCGATCTTCATGACCGCCACGGTCTGGGCGTTGCCGAGCATGGTGGTGCTGGTCGGCGCGATCAGCGCCGGCGCGCCGCTATTGGCAACCGCCATCGCGGTGGCGCTGTCGGCCGTCAGGCTGATGCCCATGGCGGTGGCCCTGATGCCGGTGCTGCGTGGCGAGAAGACGCCGCGCTGGCAGTTGCTGCTGCTGTCGCATTTTGTGGCGGTGACCAGCTGGGTGTTCGCGATGGTGCGGCTGCCGGAGCTGCCGCGCGAGGCGCGCGTGCCTTTCTACGCCGGTTTCTCCATGACGCTGACGGTGGTCAACATTTGCGTGACGGCCGCAGCCTATGTGCTGATCGGCACGTTGCCTATCCTGCTGACCGCCGGGCTGTTTCTGCTGACGCCGGTGTATTTTCTTCTCTCGCTCTGGGCGGCGTCGAAACTGGCCAGCGACAAGCTGGCCATGGTTCTCGGGCTGGCGCTCGGACCGCTCTTCTATCTTTGGCTTCCCGGTCTCGATCTGCTGTGGACCGGCCTGCTCGGCGGCACGGTGGCCTATGCGGCGATGCGCCTGAAGAGGCGCGGCATATGAGCGGCGGCGTGGAAACTTTCGGCTGGTTGTGGCCCTATCTCGTGATCCTGATTGCGGGTTGGCTTCCCACGGACATCTGGCGCTTTCTCGGCGTGATACTGGCCGGAAAGCTCAAGGAAGACAGCGAGATCCTGGTCTGGGTGCGCGCCGTGGCCACCGCGCTGGTCGCCGGCGTGATCGCGCGGCTGCTGCTGTTTCCCGCCGGCGCGCTGGCCGAAAGCCCGTTGTCCCTGCGCATTGCAGCGGTAGCGGTCGGCTTCGTGGTGTTCAAGCTGGCCCGCGAACGGGTGCTCGTGGGCATCGCAGCCGCCGAAGTGGTTCTGATCGGCGGCTGGTACCTGATGGGCGGCTTGTCGGCGGGTTAGCGGAAGGCATTCGCGCCGTGAAGCGGCGGGACGTTCAGCCTTCGCTCAGCACCGCGCGGATCCGTTCCGCCTGTTCGGCCAGGACCTCCTGGTCGGCCATATCGCCGGTGTGTGGGCGCAACGGCACGTCGTCGAAGCGCGGGATCACGTGCACGTGGGTGTGAAACACCACCTGGCCGCCGGCAGGTTCGGAGAACTGCTGGATCGTGGTGCCGTCGGCATTGAACGCCTTGAGCACGGCGCGCGCCAGGATCTGCACCGTGTCCATCACGGCGTGCAGGTCTTCGGGGGCGATATCGAGAATGTTGCGCGAGGCGACCTTGGGCAGCACCAGCACGTGCCCGTCGCCGCGCGGCATGATGTCCATGATGGCCAGCGTCTTGTCGTCTTCGTAGATTTTATGCGCGGGCAGATCGTCGCGCAGGATCTTCGCGAAAACGTTCTGGTCGTCATAGGCGGGCGTTGTCATGGTGTGGTCCGTCAACAGTTGAGGATGGGCCAGTGAATACCCGACCGTCGCGGACGTGTCTATTTTCAACCACACCTCCCGCAGCGGCGGAACGTCCGGTCGGGAACCATGGTTGCCGACGTTCGCCGCAAGGGCGACGCCTTTACCCCGCCTTGTAGGGTGCATGCCCGGTCAGGAATTCCTGCTCGATGGCAACCGCCTGGCGTTCGCGTTCCAGGTAATCGGCGATCGCCTCGCGCAGGCCCGGGTGGGCGATCCAGTGCGCAGACCAGGTGGGTGTCGGCACGTATCCGCGCGCCAGCTTGTGTTCGCCTTGCGCGCCTGCCTCCACGTGCTTGAGCCCGTGGGCGATCGCGTAGTCGATGGCCTGATGGTAGCAGAGCTCGAAATGCAGGAAGGGATGATCTTCGGAACAGCCCCAGTAGCGGCCGTAGAGCGTGTCCGAGCCGATCATGTTGAGTGCGCCCGCGACCGGTTTGCCGTCGCGGTTGGCGAGCATCAGCAGCGTGCGGCCGCCAAGCCGTTCGCCCAGGAGCGAAAAGAACGTCCGGTTCAGATAGGGACGTCCCCATTTGCGCGCGCCGGTGTCCATGTAGAAGGCGTAGAACGCATCCCAGTGTGCCTCCGTGATATCGGCGCCCGTCAGCCACTCGACGGTGAGGCCGGAGGCCAGCGCCGCGCGCCGTTCCTTGCGCAGCGCCTTGCGTTTGCGCGAGGCGAGGGCGGCGAGAAAATCCTCGTAGGTGTCGTAGCCGTCGTTGTGCCAGTGGAACTGCTGGTCGCGGCGCAGCAAATATCCCATCTCGGCCAGCTTGCGGGCATCCTCTTCCGGCAGGAAGGTCGCATGCGCCGATGACGCGCCATGCCGGGCGCAGAGCTGCGTCAGGCCGGCACCCAGCGCCTGGCGGCCGGCGTCGTGGTTCAGCGACGCCTCGACGAACAGCCGTCGGCCGGTGGCCGGCGTAAACGGCACGCTCACCTGCAGCTTCGGGTAATAGTTGCCTCCGGCGCGTTCATAGGCATCCGCCCAGCCGTGATCGAAGACATACTCGCCCTGGCTGTGGTTCTTCAGGTAGCACGGCGCGGCCCCGACGGCGCTGCCCCGGGAATCCTCCAGGATCAGGTGCTGGCCAAGCCACCCGGTTCGCGCCACCGCACAGCCCGCTTCCTCAAGTGCCAGCAGGAAGGCGTGCGTGATGAACGGATTGAACGGAACCTCCGGATTCATCCCGGGCGCGCCGGCGGTCGGGCTGAGCGCACCGCCGGGGCCGAGCGTCCAGCCGGGGTTGGCCAGCCGGTCCCAGTCGTCTGCCGGGATCTCTGCCAGTGACGCGGCGACGCGGATGATGAAGTCTGCCTGTTGGTCCATTGCACGCTGGTCTGGAGGAAGGACGGGTCGACAATGAGGCTTTCCAGCATCGGCCAAGCAGGGGAAATCCTCAAGCGGCGAATGCGCCCTGGAACTGACTGGGGCGCCGCCGTGTTCAGGGCGCGTCGGGATCGAAGCCCTCGAAGACGATCTGATCGGCGTTCAGGCTGGCGATCAGCCGATCCTGCGCGTCGCGGACGGTCCAGGTCATCAGCGGAACGCCGAGTACCTTGCGGAAGAACCACGGCGCAGGCGCGGGCAGGGACTTGACGCCATAGGAGATGAAATGCGGCCGGGTGCGCGGGTAATGCAGCAGGTTGCGCAACGCGAACCGCTCCATGACGCTGAAGCGTTTCCAGAACGGGTCGATCCGCGTGTCCTCGGCAATGATGCCGCGGGTGAGACCCGGTGCGTGGAGGCGCAGGATTTCCAGCATGTCGGGATCGAAGGACTTGACCGCCACAGGTCCCTGGTAGTGCGTCAGCCGGTCCGCTATGGCCGTGACGAAGGCTTTCTGGCCGTCGCGTGCGCCAAGCGTCTTGATCTCGATGACCAGCGGCACGCGTCCGGCGACCAGTGTGAGCAGATCCTCCAGATCCCACATGGGATCGTCGGTGCCGCGCAGCCGCATCTGTTTCAGCTCCGCGAGCCTATGGGCACGGACGGGGCCGCTATCGAAGACCAGCCGGTCGAGGGTGTCGTCGTGGAAGACCAGGGCCTGGTGATCGGCGGTCTCCTGGACGTCGACCTCGATGGCGAAGCCGCGCTCGATGGCGGCCTGCACCGCCGACCGGGTGTTCTCGACCCGACCGGCTGCCGCATTGTGGTAGCCGCGATGGGCGATGGGCCGGGCGGTGAGCCAGTCGAGCGATGCCATGTCGGATATCCGTTGCGGGCGCGTTCTCAGGCGACCTCTCAGGCGAGCTCGAAGATCGCTTCGATCTCGACAGCGACGCCGAAGGGCAGGGCGGCGACTCCGACGGCGGCGCGCGCATGCTGGCCTTTTTCGCCGAGAACCTCGGCCATCAGGTCGGAGGCGCCGTTGATCACGGCGGGCTGCTCGGTGAAACCGGGAGTGGAGGCGACGAAGCCGCCGAGCTTCACCAGGCGGGCGATCTTGTCGAGATCCCCGGTCGCGGCGCGGGCCTGTGCCAGGATGTTGATGGCGCACAGCCGCGCCGCCTGCTGCCCGTCTGCGACCCCCAGGGTGTCGCCGCAGGTGCCCTTGAACTGCACGCCGTCCGGGCCCATCGGCAGCTGGCCGGAAATGAACAGCTGGTTGCCGCTCACCACGTAGGGCACATAGTTGGCGGCAGGCGCGGCCGGGCTCGGCAAGGTGATGTTCAGCGCTGCCAGGCGTGCGTCGATAGTGCCGGCCATGGGGTATCTCCTGGTGTGGGCGTCGTGATAATCTGGTGACAGGGCTCTTGTGCGCCTCTCGGGCGGCGAGAATGTCCCAATTTGTCAATCACGGCAACCGGGCTATCCTTGATTGCAATGGTTGTTGTTGAGTCGGTGACCCAAGCGTGTACATGTCTCGTGTTCATCGGAGCCGACTGTTGACGAATCTCCGTTCATGCCAGTTGTGAGGGCCAAACGTGCTGCCGCATTTTGTTGATTGCCGAGCGGGCGCCGCGCTGACGGCCCTGTTCGTTGGGCTGTGCTCGAGCCTTGGTACCGATGCCGCCCTTGCGGGCCTTTCCAGCGCCGGTGATTCCGTCAGGCTGACCGCGCATCGCGCGGTTTACGATCTGTCGCTCGACGAGGATGAGGGCAGCGGAATTTCGGCGCTCACCGGGCGCATCGTGTTCGAATCCCTCGGCAACGCATGCGATGGGTACAGCGAGACCCTGCGTTTCGTGACCCGGTCGCAGGACCGGAACGGCACCTCGGTGGTGACCGATCTCCAGAGTTCGACCTTCGAGTTCAACGATGCGTTCGATTTCGTTCAGCGCACCTTGGTCAACGGCAAGGAAGTGGAGGACATCCGCGGCCGCGCCCTGCGTTCCCAGGACACCGCGCATGTGGCGCTGGAACGGCCGAGCGAGAAATCCGTCGACATCACCGTTCCGGTGCTGTTTCCGAACGAACACATGCGCACGGTGATCGCCGCAGCGCGCACTGGCGAGCATTTCGTACAGGTCGATGTCTTTGACGGCTCGGAAAACGGCGAGACCGCGTCGCCGGTCACGACGGTGATCGGCGCGGCC
>JBFHII010000127.1:0-7089 GCA_041596535.1 Breoghania sp.
CCGCGGATCTCGCCGTCGTGGATAGCATCGATGATCTCGACGACCGTCAGGCCACGCTTGACGTCCAGCGGCCGGCCCCAGGCATCCTCGAACTCCGCCCGGATGTTGGCATCCTCCACCGAGCGGTAGTCGGGATACAGCATCGGGATCAGGCCGGCATCGGACGCGCCCTGTACGTTGTTCTGGCCGCGCAACGGATGCAGGCCGGTGCCGGGGCGGCCGACCTGGCCGGTGGTCAGCGCAAGCGCAATCAGGCAGCGGGAGTTGTCGGTTCCGTGCACGTGCTGCGAAACGCCCATGCCCCAGAAGATGATCGAGCGCGGCGAGGTGGCGTATTTGCGCGCCACGGTGCGGATCTCGTCGGCCGAGATGCCGCAGACCGGCTCCATTTCCTCCGGCGAGAAGTCGACGATCTTCTCCTTCAGCGCCTCGAAGCCGTCGGCATGCGCCTGGATGTACTGCTCGTCGTAGAGCTTCTCCGTCACGATGACGTTCAGCATGGCGTTGAGCAGCGCCACATCCGAGCCGGGCTTGAAGCGCAGCGAGTGGGTGGCGTGCCGCATCAGCTCCTGGCCGCGCGGATCCATGACGATCAGCTCGGCGCCGCGCTTTGCCGCCTGCTTGAGATAGGTGGCCGCAACGGGATGGTTCTGGCCGGGCCGGGCGCCGATGACGATGATGCAATCGGCATCCAGAGCGGCGGTAAACGGCGCCGACACGGCGCCGGAGCCGACGCCCTCCATCAGTGCGGCAACCGAAGACGCATGGCACAGCCGGGTGCAATGGTCGACGTTGTTGGTGCCGAAGCCCTGGCGGATCAGCTTCTGGAACAGATAGGCTTCCTCGTTGGAACCCTTGGCAGAACCGAAGCCGGCGAGCGCCTTGCCGCCGTCTTCGTCGGCGAGCCTCTTGAGCCCCGACGCGGCGCGTTCCAGCGCCTCTTCCCAGGTGGCCTTGCGGAACACCTCGTAGGGGTTGCCGGGATCCATCTCGGCGAAGGCGTCCTTGGGGGCGTCGTCGCGGCGGATCAGCGGCTCCGTCAGGCGGTGCGGATGGCGCACGTAGTCGTAGCCGAAGCGGCCCTTGACGCAGAGCCGGTTTTCATTGGCCGGGCCGTCGCGACCGTCGACCTGAACGATCTTGGCGTTCTTGACCGACACCTTGGTCTGGCAGCCGACGCCACAATACGGACACACGCTGTCGACGGTGTAATCCGCCCACACGGTGCGCTTCTTGGCTTCGGCGTCCATCAGCGTCTTTTCGAACAGCGCGCCGGTGGGGCACGCCTGTACGCATTCGCCGCAGGCGACACAGGTCGACAGGCCCATCGGGTCGTTGAGATCGAAGGTCGGCACCGTGTGCCCGCCGCGATAGCTCATGCCGATGACGTCGTTCACCTGCACCTCGCGGCAGGCGCGCTCGCACAAGCCGCACGAAATGCAGGCATCCAGGTTCACGGCCATGGCGGGGTGGGAGATGTCGCGCGGCTTCTCGTGACCGGCCGCATAGCGCGAGGCGGAGACGCCGACGCGATCCGACCATGTCCAGAAATCGCTGTCCGGGTCAGGACTGTTGTCGCGCTTGGGCTGGTCGGCCATCAGCAGCTCGAAGACCATGGCGCGTGCCTTCTCGGCACGCTCGCTCTCGCTCTTCACCACCATGCCCTCGGCTGGTGTGCGGATGCAGGACGCGGCCAGCGTGCGCTCGCCGTCAATCTCCACCATGCAGGCGCGGCAGTTGCCGTCCGAGCGGTAGCCCGGTGAATCCTTGTGGCACAGATGCGGAATGGCGACGCCTTCGCGCTTGGCCACCTGCCAGATGGTCTCGCCGGGTTCGGCGACAACGTCGCGACCGTCGAGAGAGAAGGTGATTCCCTTGGTGGTCATGTCACATGCCCTCCTTGGCGAAGAACGTCATTACGGTTCGGACCGGGTTGATCGCCGCCTGGCCGAGGCCGCAGATCGAGGCGTCGCGCATCACATGTTCCAGATCGAGGATCAGGTCCTTGTCCCAGTTGCCGCTGGCCAGCAGGTCGACCATTTTCTCGGTTCCCGAACGGCACGGCGTGCACTGGCCGCAGCTCTCGTGCTTGAAGAATCGCATCAGGTTGAGCGCCGCAGCGTGCATGTCGTCCTTATCGGACAGGATCACCACCGCGTGGGAGCCGACGAAGGAGCCGTGCTTTTCCAGTGTTCCGAAGTCGAGCGGAATGTCGCCGAGCGACGCCGGAAGGATGCCGCCCGAGGCACCGCCCGGCAGATAGCCCTTGAAGGCGTGTCCGTCGGCCATGCCGTCACAGTACTCGTCGATCAGCTCGCGCACCGTGATCCCGGCCGGCGCCAGCTTGACGCCGGGGTTCTTCACGCGGCCGGAGACCGAGAAGGAACGCAGGCCCTTGTGGCCGCGGCGGCCCTGGCTGGCGAACCAGTCCGCACCCTTCTGCACAATATCACGGATCCAGAACAGGGTCTCGACGTTGTGGTTCAGGGTCGGGCGGCCGAACAGGCCCACCTGGGCAATGTAGGGCGGCCGGTTGCGCGGCAGACCGCGCTTGCCCTCGATGGATTCGATCATCGCGGATTCCTCGCCGCAGATGTAGGCGCCCGCGCCGCGCCGCAGATCGATGCCAATATCGCTGGTCAGACCCGCGGCATCGAGCGCCGCAATCTCGCGCGTCAGGATCTCGTGCGCCGCGGGATACTCGTCGCGCAGATAGATGTAGATGCGCTGTGCGCCGACGACGGTGGCGGCAATCAGCGCGCCCTCCAGCATGCGGTGCGGATCGCTTTCCAGATAGGCGCGGTCCTTGAAGGTGCCGGGTTCGCCCTCGTCGGCGTTGACCGTCATCAGCCTCGGGCTGGGCTGATCGCGGACGATCGACCACTTCCGGCCCACCGGGAAACCCGCGCCGCCAAGCCCGCGCAGGCCTGCATCCGACATGGTCTCGATGAGGCTGTCCACCGTATGCTCGTCGGCCTTTACCGCCTTCAGAAGGGCATAACCGCCATCCGCGATATAGGCCGCAAGGTCTGTGTAGGCGGGAACTTCCGGCGAGATGTCGCCCGCCGCGATCGTGGAGATGACCTTGCCTTCGTCGGCGCCGTCAACTGCCCGCTTGCCGACCTGGACCGCCGGCGCGTGCTGGCACCGGCCGATGCACGGGACACGCTGCACACGCACGTTCTGGCTGTCGCACAGGGCATCGAGGCGTTCCGCGAGTTCCTCGCCGCCGGCCAGCGCGCAGGACAGGGAGTCGCAAACCCGCACGGTGAGCGGTGCCGGCGCCGTGTCGTCCTCGGGGATGATGTCGAAATGGTGATAGAAGCTGGCGACCTCGAACACTTCCGCCTGCGACAGGCGCATCGCATCGGCGAGCGCGCGCAGGTGGCGGGCATGCAGGCAGCCGAACTTGTCCTGAAGCTTGTGCAGATGCTCAATCAGCAGGTCGGGCGTTCGGGCCTCGTCACCGAGCAGGGTTTCGACGTCGTAGAGCGCGGTCAGGTCGAGTGGCCGGCCCTTTGGTTTCGAATTGTCCCGACGCTTTGCGCCTTTCTTGAGCATGTCTCTCTCCCATGTCCCAAAACCGGGACTTACCCTCCATTAGATTGTGAATATCGTGGCAACAGCAAATCGCGAATGCGGATCGGTTGATTTGCTTTCATTATCAGACTGATCGCATCGGGTGCTTCAGGTTCTGAGCAAGTTCGATCAGACGATTGGTGACCGGCAGAACCGGATCGCGATCCGGAATGATAAGGCCGACGCTCTGGGTGATTTCGGGCGTCGTCAGCGGCAGCGAAATCAGTCCCTCGAGGTTGTGATTGGTTGCCTGCGCTTCCGGCAGCACGGTTGCGAAATGACCCGTGCGCACGTTGCTGAGGATACCGGTGAACGAATTGGTTTCCACGCGCGGCTGCGGGGCCCTCTGGACGGAGGCAAACGCCGCGTTGACGATGCGCCGGTTCTGCATGTCGTCGCTGAGAAGGCACAACGGCAGCGCCGCCGCCGCCGCCCAGCTGATGCCGGTGCCGGGCGCACGCGCCAGCAATTCCGGTGAGCCGACGAGGCAGTAGCGCTCTGTAAACAGCGGCACCGTGCGAACGCCGCGCAGCGGCTCATTGGTGAGATAGGACACGCCGGCTTCCAGGGAATAGTCATCGAGACCCGCCTGGATGGCGATCGACGTGCGCGACAGGATGGTCACCGAAACTGCCGGGTGGATGGCCGCGAATGCACCTGTCAGCCAGCCGCAGGCCGGCAGCGCCGAGGGCACCACGCCAAGCGTCAGCTTGCCCGTCAGAACCTCGCGGGCGTCGGCCATGTCCTGCATAAGGCCGTCGCAATCGGCGAGGATGCGCCGCGCCCACGAGAGCACCCGTTCGCCTTCCGCGGTAAAGCCTTCAAAGCGTTGGGCGCGTTCGACAATCGGTGCGCCAAGCTCGGCTTCCAGCTTGCGGATGCGGGCGGAAAACGCCGGTTGCGAGATGCTGCTGGCCGCGGCGGCACGTGCGAAATGCCGATGTTCCGCCAGCGCCACGACGAGACGTAGATCCTTGACATCCATTCCGTCCGTATTCCTCTCCCAGTTCCGGTGCGGGTCGCCTCGTGTGCACGGCGTCTTCAGGCACCCCACTGCCAGAAGTCGCCGCCTTCCGCATCGTAGGCGCGCGCCAGCACCATCTTGTGCACCTCGGATGCGCCGTCGACAAGGCGCGCGCAGCGCGCGTAACGATAGATCCATTCCAGCACCGTGTCGCTGGAATAGCCACGCGCGCCGTTGAGCTGAATGCCGGTGTCCGCCGCCTTGTGCAGCGTATCGGCCACATGGATCTTGGCGCTGGAGACCTCCTTGCGGGCGCGGTCGCCGGCATCGAGCTTCCAGGCGGCATGCATCACCAGCAGGCGTCCGATCTGGATGTCATGCGCGAGCTCGCCGAGCGCCGTCTGCACGGATTCGCGCGCGCCGAGTTTCACGCCGAACCCTTCACGGCTGGAGACATAGTCCTGGGTGATCTCCATGCAGCGCTTGGCCAGGCCCAGCCAGCGCATGCAATGGGTCAGCCGGGCCGGGCCGAGTCGGATCTGGGTGACCTTCAATCCGTCCCCGACCTGCATCAGCCGGTCGCGGTCCGAAATCTCCAATCCGTCGAATTCCAGTTCGCAGACGCCGCCGTGCTCGTCCGGTCCCATGTTGTCGATGCGCCGCACGATTCGCCAGCCGGGCTGGTCGCGATGAAACAGGAAGGCGGTCAGATGCTTGCGCTTTTCGGCCGGATCGGGACTGGTGCGGGCCATCACGATGAAATGCCGGGCCACCGCCGCGCCCGAAATGAACCACTTGCGGCCGTATATCTTCCAGACGTCGCCGTGCCGTTCGGCGCGGGTCTGGATAATCCCGGGATCCGAGCCGCCGCCGGGATGCGGCTCGGTCATCACGAAGGAGGAATTTACATCTCCGTCGACGATCGGCTGCAGCCAGCGTTCCCTCTGATCATCGGTACCGACCATCTCGAGAAGCCGCATGTTGCCATCGTCGGGGGCCGCGCAATTGAAGGCGGAAGGGCCGAAGATCGAGCGGTTGGCTTCCTCGTAGAAGGCCGCCTGGCCGATCATCGGCAGGCCAAGTCCGCCGCGCGACCTTGGCATCTGCGGGGCCCACAGGCCGGCCGCCTTCGCCTTGGCGCGTAACTCGTCGCGCAGCTCGAGACGGATGTTTTCGAACTCGTTGAAGTTCGCCTTGTCCGCTTCCAGCGGGATGATGTGCTCATCGACGAATGCGCGGACCTGCATGCGCAGGGCGTCGTGACGGGGATCGAGCGTGAAATCCATGATGCTGCTCCGATCTTACAGGGCGCTGACCAGATGGCCGCCGTCCACGGGGATCACCGCACCATTGATGTAGGAGCCCGCTTCCGTCGCCAGCAGCAGCATGGGCGCGTCCAGTTCCTCGAGCCGCCCGATGCGCCGCATCGGAATGCGCTTGATCATCGCCTCGGCGCGCGGGGACTCGAAGTAGCCGCGGTTGATTTCCGTGTCGAAATAGCCCGGCGCAATCGCGTTGACACGAATGTTGAACCGGGCGAGTTCGCCGGCAAGTCCCTTGGTCATCTGAACCACGCCGGCCTTGGAGATGGAATAGGGCACGACGCCAGGCGACACCCGCAGGCCGAGAATCGAGGCGATGTTGATGATGGCACCGCCCGAGCCGGCCTCACGCCAGCGCCGCGCCGCTGCCATGGCTGTCAGCCACACGCCGCGCAGGTTGACGTCCATCACCGCGTCAAAATCCTCCGTGCTCTGGTCCACGGACAGACCGTCGCGGGCGGTGCCGGCATTGTTGACCAGCACGTCGAGCCCGCCGAAGGCTTCGAAGACGGCCGTCATGCAGGATTCGATAGAAGCCGAGTCGCTCACGTCCAGCGCCAAGGCGAGGACGTCGGCCGCGCCCGCTTGCTCGAGCTCCGCGCGCAGGGCCTCCAGCCTGTCGGTGCGCCGCGCGGCAATGGCCACGCGCGCGCCGCAGCGTGCGCAGGTTTTCGCGAAATGTGCGCCGATGCCGCTGGATGCGCCGGTGATCAATATGCTGCGACCGGCGAGCATGCCTCCCAGGTCCATCCGATCCTCCCAAACCGTTTGGCGTCCACTGTAGAGCCAAGCACCGGGGCCCGTCACGCATGTTGACGATAATCGGGAAAGGGTTTCAGGCGGATAGGGTCCTCGCCACCGACGCCGATGGCCGGCCGGCGTTCAGGCGGTAAATCGCGAGAACGCCGCCACGACCTGTTCGTAGACCCCCCGCTTGAACGGGATGATCAACTGGGGGAGGTTTTCGGCCTTTTCCCAGCGCCAGGCCGAAAACTCCGGCTTGTGACCGTTCGGCGGCGTGATGACGTTGATTTCGCTGTCGTCGCCCTCGAACCGGAAAGCGAACCATTTTTGGGTCTGCCCGCGGTACTTGCCCTTCCATGCCTGACCCGCAACCGCGGCCGGCAGATCGTAGCTGTACCAGTCCGGGGCTTCCGCCAGCACCGAGACCGACGTGACGCTGGTTTCCTCGAACAGCTCGCGTCTGGCGGCCGCAAGCGGATC
>JBFHII010000128.1:0-7088 GCA_041596535.1 Breoghania sp.
CTCTGCCCGCCATCCTGCTGGCACTGGCCTTTGCACCGCTGGTGGTGCAGGCGGTGCTGAACTTCTATTCTCCCGGAGCGGGGTTGATTTCATCGGATCTCCGCGGCGAGCCGGGCGGCTCCTACGACCTGCTGGTTGCAGTCGGTGCGGGTTTCATCGCCACGCTTGCCTTCCAGGCGCGTTTCAGGGTGCCGATCACCTATGCCGCCACCGCCGCGATGGCCGCCGCATTGGTGCTCGCCGCCCTCGAATGGGCCGTGCCGGGCCTGGTCGAGAGCCATCTTGCCGTCCTGACGCTGGTGACGGGGCTGGCGATCTTCGCCGCCGCAATGGTGTTCGACGCGCGCGACGTGCAGCGCATCAGTCTCGACACGGACAAGGCCTTCTGGCTGCATCTGCTGGCCGCGCCGCTGATCGTGCATTCCAGCCTGGCACTGCTGACGGAGGGTGACACCGACGGCGCCCGTTCGATGCTTGTTGTCGGCGTCGTGTGCCTGCTGGCGCTGGTGGCGCTGATCGTCGACCGCCGCGCCATCCTGGTATCCGGGCTTGCCTATCTGGGTATAGCCATCGGTACGCTGCTGCAGAATGCCGCCGTGGACGAAACCACTCTTTTTGCCGGCACGCTGGTCATCCTGGGACTGATCGTCCTGATGCTGGGCTCGGGCTGGAGCGCCCTGCGCGCGCAGCTCATGCGGCCCTTCAAGGGCACCACGTTTGCCACCTATCTGCCCGCGGCCCTCCCCGCCGCATCCAATGCAGTCAGGAACTGACATATGACCGAATTGACGCCCCGGGAGACTGTCTCGGAACTCGACCGCTACATCGTCGGCCAGCATGACGCCAAGCGCGCGGTGGCCATTGCCCTGCGCAACCGCTGGCGCAGGCATCGCATCGAAGGGGCGATCAAGGACGAGGTGCTGCCGAAAAACATTCTGATGATCGGGCCGACCGGCGTCGGCAAGACGGAGATCTCGCGGCGGCTGGCCAAGCTGGTCAAGGCTCCCTTCATCAAGATCGAGGCGACGAAGTTCACCGAGGTCGGCTATGTCGGCCGCGACGTGGAGCAGATCGTGCGCGATCTGGTGGAGGCGGCGATCGCCATGGTGCGCGACGATAAGCGCGGGGCCGTGAAAGCCAAGGCGGAGATGCAGGCGGAGGAGCGCGTGCTCGACGCCCTGGTCGGCACCAACGCCTCGCCCGCGACCCGCGAGAGCTTTCGCCAGAAACTGCGGGACGGCCAGATGGACGACAAGGAAATCGAGATCGAGGTGGCCGCACCGGCCGGCATGCCGAACTTCGAGATTCCCGGAATGCCCGGCGCCAACATCGGCGTGATGAATCTTTCCGATGTCCTCGGCAAGGCGTTTGGCGGCGCCAAGAAGAGCCGCCGCGTTACCGTGCGCGACAGCTATGCGCTGCTGGTCAACGAGGAATCCGACAAGCTGCTCGACGAGGAGCAGCTCGTGCAGGAGGCCATCCGCCTTGCCGAGGACCACGGCATCGTGTTTCTCGACGAGATCGACAAGATCTGCGCGCGGGAAAGCCGCTCGGGCGCCGATGTGTCCCGTGAGGGCGTGCAGCGCGACCTGCTGCCGCTGATCGAGGGCACGGTTGTCTCCACCAAGCACGGGCCGGTGAAGACCGATCACATCCTGTTCGTTGCCTCCGGCGCCTTCCACGTGTCCAAGCCCTCGGACCTGTTGCCCGAACTTCAGGGCCGGCTGCCGATTCGCGTGGAGCTGAAGCCGCTGACGCGCGAGGATTTCAAGCTGATCCTGACCGACACCGAGGCCAGTCTCATCAAGCAGTATGTGGCGATGATGGCGACGGAGGAGGTGACGCTGGAGATCACCGACGACGCGATCGACGAGATCGCCTCGATCGCCGTCGACATCAACGCCACGATCGAGAATATCGGCGCACGGCGGCTGCAGACCGTGATGGAGCGGATTCTCGACGAGATCTCCTTCACCGCGTCCGACAAGTCCGGCGAGACTTTCGTTGTAGACGGCGCTTATGTGCGCGAAAACATCGGCGATCTGGCCAAGAACGCTGATCTGTCCCGGTTCATTCTCTAATATGCTGCAATTGCCGCAGGTCCAAACACAGGTTTGGGCTTGCCGCGCAATCGGGCGAATGGCAGCATGGCGACATGGTAGGGCAGAGACGAAGTTTCGAAGAGGGGCATCGCCGCAAATTCCTGGTCGTCGTCGACGACTCACCGGAATGCGGACGGGCACTTGCATATGCGGCCATGCGCGCGGAGCGCACGGGTGGCGTGGCGGTATTGCTGTATGTCATCGCGCCGGGTGATTTCCAGCACTGGATCGGTGTCGAGAACATCATGCGCGCCGAGGCGATGGAAGAAGCCGAGACCACGCTGGCGCGGGCCGCCGAGCGGGTCAAGGCGATGGCGCGGGTGGAGCCGGAAACGGTGATTCGCGAAGGGACGCTGGCGACCGAGATCCTCGAGCTTATCGAGGAGGACGAGGATATCGCCATTCTCGTGCTCGCCGCGGGCACGTCGACGGAAGGCCCGGGGCCGTTGGTCTCCTCCTTCGCCAGCAAGACGGCAGGGACGTTCCCGATCCCGGTGACGATCGTGCCGGGCACCCTGACGGACGAGGAAATCGCCTCGCTGGCCTAGGCGTTGCGTCGCGACGCCAGCCCCGATGCCGGGCTGGTGGAAAATCGGCGGCCTGCGCCTTGAAGCAGTTGCCATCGGGCACAAATAGACTAGTATGGAATAATTCCAAAGTGGAGCCTCTCGTGCAGGCTGGCGCTTGCCTTGGTCTGTTATTCGAACGCGCGCGATGCAAGAGGCGGTGCGCGCCGACGAGACCGGGTAATCGGGCCGGCGGACAGGCGCATGAGAGTTAATTTGCCGGAGCATGATCGACGGGCGATGCAGCCTTGTGGATGATGATCCTGCTCCCTGCCAGGGACGAAAGCGATGTTTATCCAGACTGAAGCCACACCCAATCCGGCGACCTTGAAATTCATTCCGGGCCGGAATGTTCTGGAGGGGGAAACCCGCGATTTTCGTACCTCCGAGGAAGCGCATGTGTCGCCGCTGGTGGAGAATCTGTTCGAGGTTCCCGGTGTTGCCGGCGTCTACCTGGGACACGACTTCATCACCGTGACCAAGGCCGAGGGCGATTGGCAGCATCTCAAGCCGGCCGTGCTGGGCGCGATCATGGAGCACTTCATGTCCGGTCAGCCGGTGCTGCGCACCGACAGCGCGGCGGAAAGCTCCGAGGAATTTTTTGAAAGTGGCGACGAGAAGACCGTCGAGCTGATCAAGGATCTGCTGGAGACGCGCGTGCGTCCGGCCGTGGCCCAGGACGGTGGCGATATCACCTTCCGCGGGTTCAAGGAGGGCATCGTCTATCTGTCGATGCGCGGCGCCTGTGCCGGTTGCCCGTCCTCGACGGCGACCTTGCGCCACGGAATCCAGAACCTGATGCGCCACTTCATTCCCGAAGTGCAGGAAGTGCGCGCCATGTAGCGGCCGCGCACGGTTCGCCGTGCGCTGATGATTTTCAGGACCCGGCGTCGCAGGACGCCGGGTCTTTGCATGTGCGCCCTTGAGCGAAGCGCCCTCTCAAGCTCCGTCTGCTATACGAAGTGTGGCGTTGAAACCGTCCGAGCCGCGTGGCCTATTGCCCGGGGGGCTGGCCGATGTCGCACCTCGGACGCCTTTGGAATGGTCATGAAGATCCTCGCAATCGATACCGCCAATGCCTGTTGTTCGGCCGCCGTTCTCGACAGCGAGGCGGAGACCGTCTTCGCACTCAGCGAGGAAATCGGCCGCGGCCACGCGGAGCGTCTGATGGACATGATCGGCGAGGTGCTGGCCGATGCGGGGATGCCGCTCGTCGCCATGGAGCGGATTGCGGTTACCGTCGGGCCGGGCAGTTTCACGGGGTTGCGCGTGGGAATGTCGGTGGCGCGCGGCCTGGGACTGGTCCTCGGCGTGCCGGTCGTCGGCATCACGACGCTGGCGGCACTGGCCGAAGGCGTGCGGGACGGGATCCATCCCGTCGCGGTGGCGCTTGCGGCGCGCGGCGACGAGGTCTACGCGCAGGCGTTCGCGGCCGACGGATCGCCGCAGGGCGACCCTCAGGTGATGCTGCTGGATGCATTCGCGGCGACACTTTCCCCGGACGTGCTGCTTGCCGGTTCCGCGGCACCGAGGCTCGCAGCAATGCTGCATGCGGATCCGGGTGCGCCGTCGGCCTCCGCCGATATTGCGGCCGTCGCCCGGCTCGGGTGTCGCGCGCCCGAACCCGACGGCGCACCGGTGCCGCTGTACCTGCGCCCCCCCGACGCCAAGCCGCAGACCCGTTTCAAGATCGCCCGCATTTAGGTTCTCCCGATGCTCGGATTCTGGATGCCCCGCATGCCCAAGGTTATCGAGGAGGCGTTGCCCGAGGATATGGCGGCGCTGTCCGAGATCCATGGCCGCTCGTTCGCCCGGACCTGGAGCGCCGACGAGATTGCATCGCTGGCCGCCGATCCCGCCGCCATGGTGCTGGTCGCGCGCCGTGCCAGTCCCGGCGGCACGCGGCAGCCGCTCGGCTTCGCCATCCTGCGTTGCGCGGCCGATGAGGCCGAGGTGCTGACGATCGCGGTCGATCCGCGCCATCGCGGTCGCGGCTATGGCACGATGCTGCTGGAAGAGGCCATTCGGCGGCTCTATGCCGACCGGATGGCGGCGCTGTTTCTGGAAGTCGACGCCACCAACAAGCCGGCGCTGGCGCTATACCGGTCACTCGGCTTCACCCGTGTGGGCGAGCGCAAGGGCTACTATCAGGGATCAAGCGGTGCGAGCGACGCAGCGGACCCGGCGGAGACCGGCCTCGCGCTTGTCATGCGGTGCGATCTTCGCTAGAGGAATAGGCGTTTAGACGGACGCTCAGGTCGTGGGCGCCGGGACCGCCTGGCGGCACGCCCCCTCGACGGAGGCGCCCGCGGGCATCGGGTCGTTCGGGCGATCTGGTTCGAATGCAGTGCGGGTAACGAACCGTGACGGACATCGCCTCATTGGAAGATCTGTGCGCCGCCAAGGGCATGCGCATGACCGAGCAGCGGCGGGTCATCGCGCGGGTCATCGAGGCTGCGCAGGACCACCCTGACGTCGAGGAACTGTACCGCCGCGCGGCCGACGTTGATCCCAACGTCTCGATATCCACGGTCTATCGCACGGTGAAGCTGTTCGAGGACGCCGGCATCATCGAGCGGCACGAGTTCCGCGACGGCCGGGCGCGCTACGAGCCGGTTCCCGACGAACACCACGATCACCTGATCGACCTGCGGTCGGGACGCGTCATCGAGTTCCGCGACGAGGAAATCGAGGCGCTGCAGGAGGCCATCGCCCGCAAGCTGGGATACCGGCTGGTCGATCACCGGCTGGAGCTCTACGCGGTGCCGCTGGACGGCAAGGCCCGCAGATCCGATCCGGATGACGGCGGAGACGGGACGCCGTGATCGCGTCGCTGCGCGCCGGTCTCGCCGTGGCGGGAATTACCGTCGTCGCCCTTGTTCTGATGCCGCTGCAGTGGCTGGCCCTCAAATTCAATCTGCCGATCCAGCGCTGGCTGCCGCTGGTCTTTCACCGCTGCGCGCTGATTGCCACCGGCATGCGGGTGCACGTGCGCGGCGCGCCGGCGCACCACAGGCCGCTGCTGGTTGCCGCCAATCACGTGTCCTGGGCCGATATCATCGTGCTCGGCGCGCTGATGCCCTTGTCGTTCATCGCCAAGTCCGAGGTCGGGCGCTGGCCGGTGTTCGGCACGTTCGCGCGCATGCAGCGCTCCGTCTTCGTCGACCGCCAGCGGCGCACCTCGACCGGCCGCACGGCGTCGGAGATCGGCGAGCGCCTGAACGCGGGCGATGTCATGGTGCTGTTCGCCGAAGGCACGTCGAGCGATGGCAACCGGGTGCTGCCGTTCCGTTCGGCGCTGGTGGGCGCGGTTCACCACGCGATGGCGGGCGATGACGGTGCCCGCGCGGCGGACGATCCGGACGCGGACCAACGCGTCTGGGTGCAGCCGCTGTCGATCGTCTATTCGAAGCTGCAGGGGATGCCGATGGGCCGGCAGTTCCGGCCGCTGATCGCCTGGTACGGCGACATGGATCTGGCGCCGCATCTGTGGGCGATATTGCGCGAGGGCGCGCTGGACGTGGAGGTGATCTGGGGCGAGCCGGTGCCGATTTCCTCCGATACGGACCGCAAGGCGCTGACCCGGACACTGGAGATGAACGTGCGCCGCGACGTGATGGCGGTGCTCACCGGCCGGGACGCGCGCCCGGCCGCCTCCGATTCGGGCGCCGGCGGTGCCACGGGGCGAGTGGCGGACCGCGCCGTCGAGCCCTCATGACCGGTGCCAGCCGGGGTCCGACGGACGCCCGACCGGCCTCTGGTGTCAAAGGTGTTCTCACGGCGGTGAAAACCGGCTACTTCTGGACTCCGATACCGATTGCTACGCTTGCGTACGGCGGACGATCGGCACATGATCCCCGAGCTGGCAGGCGGTAACCGCGGCGCGCCTGCACGATCCCCGTGGGATCAAGCCTGGTGCCGAGGCGAAGCGCGCAAACCGACCCGAAACATGCCCCCGAATCCGTCGTGACCGGCGCGGGACGCGAAAGGCCAAGTTCCACTTTTGATGAGCGACAAAAAGAAAGTCTACGTTCGTACCTACGGCTGCCAGATGAACGTCTACGACTCCGATCGTATGACCGACGCGCTGGCGCCGCAGGGCTACAAGGCGACGGATGCGGTGGAAGAGGCCGATCTGGTCATTCTCAACACCTGCCATATCCGCGAAAAGGCCGCCGAAAAGGTCTATTCGGAAATCGGCCGGATCCGGAAGCTCAAGGAAGCGCGCGCGGACAGTGGCAATCCGATGCTGCTGGCGGTTGCCGGCTGCGTGGCGCAGGCCGAGGGCGAGGAAATCGCCCGCCGGGCGCCGTCGGTTGACCTGGTGTTCGGGCCGCAGAGCTATCACAAGCTGCCGGATCTGGTGACGCGGGCCTCCAACGGCGCGCGCATCGTGGAAACGGAGTTTCCCGTCGAGGAC